>JBDSNK010000116.1:0-11379 GCA_039915385.1 Dokdonella sp. | reverse complement strand
TTCCCCTCCCCTCAAATGCAAGGTTTCAGACTATCCGATCAACTGGCCGGGACTGGTGCGGGGCGCATTGATAGTGCAAATTGGCAGCGCTGTCAATTCGCAAATGACAGCGCTGCCAATTCGTGTTGAACTGGGCTGGATCGACACTGCGGCAATGCTGCAAACGCAAATACACATAGCATCACATCTGGTGCAATCGAGGCAGGTTCCATGCGTGCAACGCAGCAATTTTCAGGCAGAGTTTCATCCATCCGGACTTTGTCCGATCGCACCCAACCGACGATTCAATCACCGCAGGAAACTTCAGCATGAGCCGCGCGCAAAAAATCCTCATCGTGGGTGGGGGAACGGCGGGCTGGTTGACCGCCAACTATCTTTCGCGCGTGCTCAATGCGGGTTCATTGCGCACTGTCGAGATAACTTTGGTCGAATCGGCGGACATCGGAATCGTCGGAGTCGGCGAGGCAACGTTTCCGTCGATCCGTGGCACGCTCGCCGCGATCGGCATCGACGAAAGTCGCTTCCTGCGCGAGACGCAAGCGACGTTCAAGCAAGGGATCAAGTATTGCAACTGGGTACGTCCAAAAGGAACGGTGGGCGCCGACCACTACTTCCATCCTTTCAGTCTGCCGAGCCAGCGCGTCAGTGATCTCGAGTTGCTGCCGTATTGGCTGTTGGGTGGAGCGAAGCCGGGCACGGCGTTCGCTGATGCCGTGACGATGCAGAAGCACGTCGCCGACGCTTCACGGGGGCCGCGACGAACCACCGACAACGACTATCAGGCGCGCCTCAACTACGCCTACCACTTCGATACCGCATTGTTCGGGCGCTTGCTTGCTGAACACGGTCGCGGCCTGGGCGTGCACCATCACATTGCCACGGTGGAGGATGTCGAACTCGATGAATCGGGCGCGATCGCCCACGTGATCACGCGCGAGCTGGGGCCACTCAAGGCCGACCTCTACATCGACTGCAGCGGATTGCGTGCAGGATTGATCGGCAAGGCGCTGGCTTCTCCTTTTCTCAGCAAGAAGGACACTCTGTTCGTCGATCGCGCCGTCGCCATCAATGTCCCCTACGCACGCGCCGATTCACCCATTGCTTCCTACACGATCAGCACTGCGCAAGAAGCGGGTTGGACCTGGGACATTGGCCTGCAGTCTCGTCGTGGCGTCGGCTACGTCTATTCGACGCGACACACTGACGACGCGCGTGCAGAGGACGTGTTGCGCCGCTACATAGGCCCCGCCGCTGACGGCATCGATGCGCGCGTGCTGAAATTCGAATCCGGATATCGCCCGGAGTCATGGCGCAGGAACTGCGTCGCGGTCGGCTTGTCGGGCGGTTTCGTCGAACCACTGGAATCGACCGGCATCGCGCTTATCGAGATGGCTGCCTATTTCATCGCGCATCTGTTTCCCGTCGATGGCGACATGACGCATGTGGCGAAGCACTTCAACTCGATGATGTCGCAGCGCTATGAACGCATTTTTGATTTCATCAAGATGCACTACTGTCTGAGCCAGCGTCGTGACTCGTCGTTCTGGATCGACAACGTGAATCGCGCCAGCATCCCCGATCGCCTGAAGGATCAGCTCGCCATGTGGCGTTCACGACCACCACACCGGCTCGACTTCGTTACCGACATCGAAATGTTCCTGCCCGCGAGTTGGCAATACGTCCTGTACGGGATGGAGTTCAACACCGACCTCGAGCCCATGCGTGCAAGCTATACGCGCGCCGACGCCGCGCAACGCGAATTCGAGATGATCGCCGCAATGTCGGCGCATGCGGCGGTCGATCTCCCCGACCACCGCGCCCTCGTCGAGAGTGTCTGCGCACGCTCTGCTGCACGCGTGACCGCTGCCTGATGGACGGTATCGAGAACGTACCGGATCGAACAACTGCGTTAGCATGTCAGGCTTGAAACAACGCGCGACGCTGCGATTGCAGATCGCCGGGCGTTGGGTACGCCGCCCTGGAGAGGATGTCGATGCCAGCACGAATCGAAGATGTCGCCGCGACGGCTGGCGTCTCCATGAAAACCGTCTCGCGCGTTTTCAACAACGAGCCGAACGTGCGCGAGAGGACCCGCCTGCGCGTCGAAGCTGCCGCGAAAGAGCTGAACTATCGCCCCAACCCTGCCGCGCGTGGCCTCGCTGGAAACCGCTCCTACCTGATTTCACTGGTCTACGACGATCCGGCCGCCGGATCGAGCTATGTGATGGAAATCATCGTCGGTGTGCTCGCGGCCTGCGAGAACTCCCACTACAGCGCGATCTTGCGACCGCTGGAATATTCGAACACTGACCATATCGGATCGGTTGAAGACTCGATTGCACGTTACCGTCCGGATGGACTGATACTCCTGCCGCCATTCGCGGACGACCTCAAGCTTCTGCGCAGGCTCGACGCACTTGGCGTGCGCTATGCGACGATTTCAGGCAAGGCGAAAATCTGGCATGAACGCATTGGCACGATCCTCGATGAGCGCAAAGCCGCCGCCGAGATGATCGCCCACGCCATCGCACTGGGGCACACGCGTATTGCTCACATCGCCGGCCCGCCGCCGCATGGCGGGCGCGCATGGCGGCTGGCTGGCTACCGCGACGGTCTGCGTCGAGCAGGTATCGCGTATGACGAAACGCTGGTGGTCGAAGGCGGATTTTCGTTCGAGGCGGGCATCGTTGGCGCACGGCAATTGCTCAACCTCGAATCCCCGCCGACGGCGATCTTTGCCGCCAACGACGACAGCGCCTGCGGCGTGATGCACGAAGCGTTCGAGCGCGGCATGGTCATTCCACGCGACCTGTCCGTGTTCGGTTTCGACGACACGCCAACATCACGCCAGATATGGCCGAGTCTCACAACGGTTCGACAACCTTGCCGTGACATGGGCCGCATCGCTGCCGAACAGCTACTCGCGCTGATCCGCGACCCGAACGCCGGCGAGCTCGTGCAGGTGCCGTTCCAGTTGCAAATCCGTCAGTCGAGCGGTCCGGCACCCACCCGTTCGCACAAGCATGCGCGTTGAGGGCGCCTTGGCGTTGCGAGCGTCATGTCGCCGCCGAATCCGCGCGCACGCCACCACGCTGCCGCCGCGGGAGTGTGCGCAATGACGAGCAGGCCGCAATTGGGTTTCTGGCAGATCTGGAACATGTGCTTTGGTTTTGTCGGCATCCAGTTTGGCTTCGCCTTGCAGAACTCGAACATGAGCCGGATTTTCCAGACGCTCGGCGCCAGCGTCAGCGACATCCCCGCGCTGTGGATTGCAGCGCCACTAACCGGACTGCTGGTGCAGCCGATCATCGGACACTATTCGGACCGCACCTGGGGGCGCCTCGGGCGTCGACGGCCCTACTTCCTCAGCGGCGCGATCCTCGCGGCGCTCGCACTTGCCGCAATGCCCCATTCGCGCGTCCTGTGGGTCGCGGCTAGTCTGCTGTGGCTACTCGATGCGTCAATCAACGTTTCACTGGGACCCTTCCGTTCCTTCATCGGCGATCAGCTGCCATCCAGGCAGAGGCCGCTCGGCTACGCGATGCAGACATTCTTCATCGCCGCAGGCTCGGTGATTGCGAGTCTCGCGCCTTGGCTGCTCGCGCACTTGGGTGTGGACAATACGGCTCCGGCCGGAGAGATACCCGACACCGTGAAATATGCGTTCCAGACTGGCGCCGTCGTCATGTTCGGAGCGCTCGCCTGGACCGTTGTATCCACGCGTGAATATCCGCCAGAGGCGCTGCAGGCCTTTGACGATGCGACGCCGACGACTGACCGTGCGCTCGTTCCTGGCAGTATGCGAAGAACGGCATGGGCATGGCTCGCGGCGGGACTGATCCTGCTGGGCATCGTGTACGGCGCGGACATCGACAGGCAACTCTATCTGCTCGCAGTCGGCATGCTCGCCTACGGCATGCTGCAACTGGCGATCGCGCACGAGGTGGCGCCTGGCGCGCTCGCCGAAATCGCCGTCGATCTTTTCACCATGCCGTCCACAATGCGGCAGCTTGCCATCGTGCAGTATTTTTCCTGGTTCGCTCTGTTCGCGATGTGGATCTACACCACGGCAGCCGTCACCCAAGTGCAGTTCGGCACCCACGACACGCAATCGGCGGCATACAACGCCGGCGCAAACTGGGTTGGCGTGCTGTTCGCCGCCTACAACGGGTTCGCGATTATCGCGGCCGTCTTGATCCCGCACATGACACGGCGCTGGGGCCTGCGCGCGAGCCATCTGATCAATCTGTCGCTCGGCGGCCTCGGTCTCATCTCCATTGCGCTGATACGTGATCCGCGCTGGCTGTTGCTGTCGATGGCCGGTGTGGGTTTCGCCTGGGCGTCGATCCTGTCACTGCCGTATGCGCTGCTTTCAAATAGCGTGCCGACGCACAAGATGGGCGTCTACATGGGAATATTCAATCTGTTCATCGTGATCCCACAGCTGCTTGCGGCCAGCGTACTCGGCTTCCTTATCAAGGAATTCTTCGGCGATGCGCCGATCGGCGCACTCGTCATCGGTGGCGCAAGCCTGCTTCTCGCAGGCGCATGCATGCTGCGCGTACGCGAGAACTGAGCAGGTGTCGCTGGCCAAAACACGACGCGGTCATTCACCCGCGACGGTCATGCGCTCAAGCAGGATCGAGCCAGTCAGGATGTGCGAGCGCTTGTCGACATCGCTGCCAACGGCCGCGATATTCATGAACATGTCGCGCATGTTGGCGGCAATCGTGATCTCTTCTACCGGATACGCGATCTCGCCATTCTCGACCCAGAAGCCCGACGCCCCACGCGAATAGTCGCCGGTAAGCAGCGATACGCCCTGCCCCATCAGCTCGGTGACGAGCAGTCCGTTGTTCATGCGTTTGAGCAAGGCGGCGAAATCATCACTACCCGATTTCACGATGACGTTGTGGATGCCGCCCGCATTGCCGGTCGATTGCAAGCCGAGCTTGCGCGCAGAGTAGCTGCCGAGGATGTAGCGCGCGAGCACGCCATCGGTGATCAGGTCTGAATCGCGCGTGGCGACACCTTCACCGTCGAATGCGGTCGAGCCATGACCGCGCAGGATGCGCGGGCGCTCGACGATCTGCATCCAGTCGGGAAATATTTTCTTGTCGACGTGATCGACGAGGAAACTTGCGCGCCGGTACAGCGCACCGCCGCTGACGGCGGAAAGGAAACTGCCGATCAGACCGCGTGCCACCTCAGGCACGAACATTGCCGGGCATTCGCGTGTGGACAGTCGGCGTGCGCCAAGACGGGACACCGTACGCTCAGCCGCCTTGCGCCCGAGCGTGGCGGCATCGCCGAAATCGCTGGCCGCCCTCGCGCTGTCGTACCAGTAGTCGCGCTGCATGCCGTTTTCGTCTTCGGCGATCAATGCCACCGACAGGGAATGATGCGTGCCGCGTTCGGTGCCGATAAAACCGAGCGAATTCGCGTACGCCGTCATGGATGCGCTCACCTGCACCGAGGCGCCATCGGAATTGTCGATGCGCGGATCGAAGGAGCGTCCGGCGTCCTCGATCTCGATACCCAGCTGGATCGCTTCCTCGGGCGTGATGTCCCACGGATGCCACAAATCGAGATCGGGAATATCCTTCGCCAGCAGCGCCGGATCGGCGAGGCCGCTGGCAGGATCTTCCTCGGTGTAGCGCGCAATCG
This sequence comes from Dokdonella sp., assembly GCA_039915385.1. Taxonomy (GTDB): domain Bacteria; phylum Pseudomonadota; class Gammaproteobacteria; order Xanthomonadales; family Rhodanobacteraceae; genus Dokdonella_A. Next base: position 5,712 of record JBDSNK010000116.1, on the reverse strand, counting down.
CGCACGCATGGTCGATGGTCTGCTCGATCGACGCCGGGTCAAGATCGGCCGTACTCGCCGAACCCTTGCGCTTGCCGAAATAGACCGTGAGGGAGACGCCGCGATCCCGCGTACGTTCAACCGTCTCGACCTCGCCCAGGCGCACGCCGACGCTGAGCCCGAGATCGATGCTGGCGGCGACATCCGCCTCACTGGCACCCTTGCTGCGGCAGCGCGCAATCACGTCTTCGGCAATCTGCGCAAGACGGTCAAGGTCGGCAGAACTGGTATCTTTGTCAGTCAAGATGACGTTCACTGAATGATTCCTGGAAATTACTGATGCACGACGATCCGACGCAAGACAACGAACCGCTGGATGAAACACTGGAGCCGAGTCGCAGTCAACTGCGCCGCGAAGCGCTCGATATCTTCAAACTCGCCGAAGCGCTGGTTGCACTCAACGATGCCGAACTCGCGCGCGTTCCGCTAAGCGAAGAATTGCGCGACGAAGTGCTGCGCACGCGCGCGATCAAGTCGCATATCGCACACAAGCGTCAGGCCCAGTTCCTCGCCAAGCAATTGCGCAAGCTTGACGACGACGAAACCGAAGCGATCCGCCGCGCGCTCGCGCAGGACCGCGAAAAAGCACATCGTGAAACCGCCGCCGCGCATCGTATCGAAGTCTGGCGCGATCGCCTGATCGACGAAGGCGACGAATCACTGGCCGAATTCATTGCGTCACATCCCTCGGCCGACCGCCAGCGCCTGCGCCAGCTGGCGCGCAATGCGCTGGCCGAGCGCAAGGCAAACAAGCCGCCGCATGCGTTCCGCGAGCTGTTCCGCGAACTGCGGATTTTGCTCGGCGAATAGGCCGGACGCACTCCCCAATGCAATCGGGGCCGGAGAACGATTTACGCAGCCGTGCCACCCACGGTCATGCTGTCGATCTTCAGCGTCGGCTGACCCACACCGACCGGCACGCTCTGCCCGTCCTTGCCGCAGACGCCGACGCCTTCGTCGAGCTTCAGGTCATTGCCAATCATCGATACGCGCTTGAGGACTTCCGCGCCGGAGCCGATCAAGGTCGCGCCTTTCACTGGGTGCGTGATCTTGCCGTCCTCGATCATGTACGCCTCGCTCGCGGAGAACGTGAACTTGCCGTTCGTGATGTCGACCTGGCCGCCACCAAAATTGACCGCGTAGAGTCCGCGCTTGACCGACGCGATGATCTCGCCCGGATCGCGTTCGCCCGGCAGCATGTAGGTGTTGGTCATGCGTGGCATCGGCAGGTGCGCGAACGATTCGCGCCGACCGTTGCCGGTCGATTTCATGCCCATCAGGCGCGCATTGAGCTTGTCCTGCATGTAGCCCTTCATCACGCCGTTCTCGACCAGCACCGTGCAGTTGCTCGGCGTGCCTTCGTCGTCGATGCTGAGTGACCCGCGCCGACCGGCAAGCGTGCCATCGTCGACCACGGTAACACCGGACGCCGCGACTTTCTCGCCGAGCATGCCGGCGAAAGCCGAGGTTTCCTTGCGGTTGAAATCGCCTTCGAATCCGTGACCGATCGCCTCGTGCAGCAGCACGCCAGGCCATCCCGGGCCGAGCACGACCGGCATGTTGCCCGCCGGCGCCGGAACCGATTCGAGATTGACCAGAGCGACGCGCACCGCTTCGCGCGCGAACGCATGTGCGCGACCGTTTTCGAGCAGCTCGGAGAATCCGTAACGACCGCCGCCGCCGCTGCTGCCGCTTTCGCGTCGACCGTTCTGTTCGGCGATCACCTGCACGTTCAGTCGAACGAGCGGGCGCACGTCGGCGGCGAGCGTACCGTCCGAATGTGCAATAAGCACGGTGTCCAGTGTCGCCGCAAGGCTGACGATCACCTGCTTCACGCGCGGATCAGTCGAACGACACACCGCATCTACTTCGCGCAGCACGGCAATTTTCGCTTCATTGCTCAGCGTGTCGATCGGGTCGATTGCGGGATACAGCGAACGACCGCTCGCGATAGCCAGCGGCTTGCCGACGCCCTTGCTGCCGGCTTGCGCGATGGCGCGCGCGGAGCCTGCAGCTTCAAGCAAGGCTGGCAGGACGATTTCATCCGAATAGGCGAAGCCCGCTTTCTCGCCGGACAACGCGCGCACGCCCACGCCTTGCTCGATCGAATGGGTGCCGTCCTTGACGATGCCGTCCTCGAGCATCCACGACTCGCTGCGCGAATGCTGGAAATACAGGTCCGCCGCGTCGATCGAGGGACCCATCAGGCGCGTGAAAACACCATCTAGATCACCCGCAGCGAGCCCCCCGGGACGGAGCAGGCGTTGTTCGGCTTGGGCGATGAGTTCAGTCATAAACTAGGGGAAACAATAGGCTGGAGCGGGAGACGGCACTCGCCGCTCACCCGACATGGGGGCGCGCATGCTGGCGCACAATCGGTTTCGGTGCAAACCCTGCGCGCTGCTGCGCATCAGGCGCCGTGCCCGGTTTCGGGCGCAGCGATGTCGGGTGCAGGCAAGGTCTCATCGGGCATCACGGCCGGCGTCTCGACGCCCGCTTTCCTTTTCTTGCTGTCGACCGTCGTCTTTTCACGCGCAAGAAGAAGGATCTTGGGCTTGTCCCACGAACCGGTGACCTGATAGCGCGAACCGACCGCCTTGCCCAGCGGCTTGTTCAGGATGCCCTGCATGACGAGGCCGGCGGCCGCGCCAACCGGACCGGCCGCAAGCGCGCCAACGATGGGCAAAGTCGCGCCCGCATGGGGATGGACGACCATCAGCTGGTCGTAATCCTTTGCGCGCAGGCCAGTGCGCCCGGTCACCACGATATCGGCGGCGGGGCTCTTGATCGTGAGATCGTCGGTATAAGCATTGCCGCCACCGAGGCGGAACGAACCGACGATCGAATTGAAGCTGAGGCCTTTCTGGAAAAAGTCGCTGAAATCCAGGCTGAGGCGACGGCGGATCTCGCCGAGCGAAAACAGACCGAAGAAACGACCGGCGCCGGGTTCGACATCGAGTATGCGACCTTCCGCGACGTCGATCGAAAGCGTGCCATCGAGTTTTGGCAACGCAAATGCCGACGGCGGACCCAGCCATGCCGCGTCGATCGTCGCGCGCGTACTGCCGCCGTCGATCAGACCTGGAAAGCCAAGTGCATCCATCATGTGGCCGAGATTCTGCGCGGTCAGCTCGATCGCCATGCGCGAACTGTTCTCGCGCGCATTGCCGGTCCAGTCTCCGCTCGCCTTCATGCTCACGTTCGGAGATTGCGATTTCAGCGTGTCGACCTGCATGCCGTTGGCAATCGGATGACTGCGGAATTCCGCCGAACCGAAATTCGCCTTGCCCAACTGGAAATCGTCGACCTTGATGCGCAGCGCTGGCAGCGATGCCGGTGCGATATTCGCGAAGGCGCTCGAATCGGAATCAGAAGAATCGGGAGGCCCTTCCGGCCAGTGGATGCGCTCGAATCTCGCATCGACGCCGCGTCCGCTGGCGTCGGATTTGGGAATCTCCAGACTCCCGGCGATCGCCGCGCCATCCAGTTTGATCGTCGTCGCCGTCGCATCGCCACCGACGATCAGGTGCATGTCGTCAAAATGGCGGTCGGCGAAAACGAAATCGTCGGCATGCACATCGATTTCCTGCACCAGGCCACCGGTCGTGCCACCCGCGTCGCGCTCGACCAGGTCGATCCATGCGCCGACGTCCAGTTGCGGCAGGTGGCCACCTACGACAACGCCCTGCGCCGGGGGCTCAAGCGGCTTTTTCGCGCCGAATTCGACCCGTCCTGCAAACACACGCCCCGCACCGGGCAAGCGCCCTTTCACCGCAACGAGATCGCCGAGCGTCGCCTCAAAGGTTTGACCGGCATACGGGAGATCGAGGCCGAGACGGAACGCTCGTGTCTCGTCAGCGCTCTTCGCCAGCGGCGCCGGCAAGTCGATCGCGGTACCGAGCAAGTCGCTGCTCACGACGAGCCGACTGTGAGTGCCCGCGCCTGACGAATCATCCACGCTGACGTTCGCGCTCCATTCCGATTCACCCGGAAATTTCACCAGCGCCGGCAACAATACCGGCACATCCGCGAACACCGTGGTCGCGGGGAAGCGTCCGCTCAGGTCCGCTTCGAATGCGTGCTTTGCGTCCGCGACATAGTTGCCGATCGCGATCGAGAGCTTCGCCTTGTGCTCGCGAAATTGCACGTCGAGTGCATCGGCGGAAAATCCCTTCTGGTTGAAGCGCAGATGGCCGTTGGCATCGAGAAAGTGGAGGTCGTACGCATTGTGGTCGAGCTTGGCGCCGACGAGATCAATGCCGCCGTCGACGCCGAGGCTTTCGATCTGCTTGATCGGCAGGTTCATGGTAAATGCGACAGTGCCCTTGCCGCTGATCGCAATGTCCTTCAGCTGCTCCTGGCGTCGTTTGCCGATCGGTGTGGCGCGCAGGAAACCGAGGAGATTTGCGCCGCTGCCCTCGCCCTTCACGGCGAGATCGAGCACGAGCGGACCGAAATCCGGGATCGCCCCATGGACTTCGCTGATGTGGTTGCCCATCGCCTCGGCGGAGTCCGCGTCTAGCTGCAGACTGTCGTTGACAAAGGTTGCAATCGCGTGAAGTTTCTCCGCGCGCGGCCAACTGGAATCGTAGTCCAGCGTGGTGTCAACGAGCTCGGCGCGCGCAATCATGCGTCCCGAGTCGTCATGAAACGGCCAGTTGGTCAGATCGCCAATCAGCGCAACGCGGCCGTCGACGACGCGACCACCGACCAAGGCGCGATCAAGCCAGCTGATTGCCTTGGGCGACATCGACGTGGTCGGCCAGAACAGCTTGGCCGACACGACGTCCGCATGCGAAAGTGCTACATACATATCGGCATTCGGCTTCCTGCCAGCAACGAGATTGAGCCCGCCACGCAACTCGCCGCCGTAGCCGACGCCCTCGAAGCCGAGACGATCGGTTTCAATGCGCCATCCCTCCTCGACACGACGCGCGACTACGTCGCCACCAAATTGGTTGAGCAGAAATGGTTTGCGGAATACACGGGGATAATCGATGCGCAGCGCCTGTTGTGGCAGTTGCGCCAGCATCGACTGCTCGTCGCCGCGAAGGTCGAGATCGATGAGGTCGACACCGGGAACTGTATCCACGCTTGAAAGCCCGACAGCGCGCGCGGATGCATTCACGTCGTAGTCGTCGGCGCCCGACCAGCGCAAGTCCGCACTCGCCAGCGTTCCCCGCGGATGGGCCAGATAGAGCCAGCGGCGAAGTTTTTCCGGCGCTGACTGCGCAAGCATCGCGAAATCGCCGAAGGGTTCCAGCGGCAAGGCTGCGGCACCGACCCGATAGTGCGCGTTCTCGTCGTTGCCGCGTCGTTGGATGGTCAGGCGCGCGGGCGGATGCGTGCTGTCGCGATCGGCGACGAAATCGGCGAGGTCGAAAGTCCAGCCATCCGCCTCACGCATCCAGCGCGTAACAAATCCAAGGTGGTCAAATGCGGCACGCGGCGTGATCGCCATGCCGGCATCGATGGTGACTGGCGACGCGCCCGCGAACTGCGCGTCGTGCAAGTCCACGCGCATGCGCACATCATCGACCTGTGCCGCATTGAGTCGCGCCCACAACTGCATGGCGCCGTGCCCGGCGACCAGCTCCACACCTGCGGGCGCATGCCCGGCGGCGAGCCGGCCGAGGTCCACGTCGCGGCCACCCAAGTAGAGTTCACCTGAGC
>JBDSNK010000075.1:0-7791 GCA_039915385.1 Dokdonella sp. | reverse complement strand
CGGCGGACGGATCGAGCTCGCCGCTCGCCTCGAATGCAAGCGCCTGCGGATCACGCCAGGCAAAACGCGCAATATCCCAATGCCCGTCGCCACGCACGTTTGCGTCGAGATTCGTTTCCAGCGGCGTCGCCGGCAGTTGCGCATGCAGCGTGCCCAGATGCAGAGACCCGCCCGAGAATGTCGCGTCAGCCAAAACGCGCCGACCCTGCGCGACTGGAATCGAGGTCAAATGGCCGGTCACGGCAAGCGCCGCGCCGGACACCGTTCCATCGAACGTATTGAAGGCAAGATCGTGGGCAACGTAGCCCAGATCGAAGCGTCCATCGGTGTGCACACTTGCCTCGGCATCGAGCACGCCATCGCGCAACTCGCCTCCCGCCCAGATCAATGCGAGTGGCGCCTTCAGCCAGGCTGCATGCACGTGTTGCAGCGATGCGTTGACCGGCTGATCACCCGCCAGCGGGATCGTCAGATGCACGCGACTGCCATCACGCGCAAGCGTCAGATCCAGATGCCCTGGCGCCACTCCAAGCGCAAGCTCGGCGCTCTGTGCAGTGGCTCCATCTGACGTCAAGCGGATCGGGCCGGAGCAACCAAGCGAGCTGTCGGTCCTGCGTTGCAGCGCACAAGTCCACTCGACCTGGCCACCAAGTGCGAGCTCGGAAACATCGAGCCTTGTTGCGCTCAGCTGCATAGAGCCGCCGTCCGCGCGCTCGACCAGCACCAAATGCAGATCACGCACATCCATATGCTCGCCATGCACGCGCTGTGCGATGAGTGTCAGGGTACGCGCGCAGCATGCGCCGCTCGTCAGCGCGAGCAGACCCAACGCGAGAAATAATGTTCCGCCCGGCATTGACGATAGTCGCATCGCCTATCATTCTGACAGCCATTGCCGCTCGAATGCGCGCTCTCAAGGATGCCGTCCGTCTCGATGCCACGCGTACTCGTCTCCGACGACAACCTGCTGAGCCTGCAATTCTTCCGTGCCGCGCTGATTTCGCTCGGCGTCGACTGCATCGAAGCAGGCGATGGCACGGTCGCTCTGCAGCTGGCGCGCGGCGATGCATTCCATCTCATGCTGCTTGACGTGCGCATGCCCGGTCTGGATGGTCCAGAAGTGCTAAGGCAGATTCGTGCGCGGCCAGGACCATCGCAACACGCGACGGCACTTGCGACGACGGCCGACAATGATGCCTCCGGTCACGCCACGTTGCTCGCTGCAGGCTTCGTCGACGTACTCATCAAACCGCTCGCAGTGGATGAGCTACGCGCGGCGCTCGAACGGTATCTGCCCGCCAGCCACTCGCGCGAAATCGCCGGCAATCAGGATGAATGGCTGAATGAAGGCGCGGCCCTCGCAGCCGCTGGCGGCGACCGCACCATAGCAGCCGCCTTGCGCGGCTTGCTCATTGCGGAGCTGGATCTGCTGCCCGCCGAACTCGCGGCCATCAGCCAACGACGCGACGCACAGGCGCTGCGCGAACGCCTGCATCGACTCGATGCCTCGGCCGGGTTCTGCGGGGCGCCCGTGTTGGCGAAAGCGGGAACAGCGCTGCGCGCGGCGCTGGATGCCCCGACGTGGCCCGCGCCGGCAATTTTCCGATTCCTCAAAACCTGCGAACGCACTCGATCGATGCTTATGCGCGCTGCATCAACGGGGATCGACGGCAGCCGCACGCCGTGAAGTCAAGGCCCACGCGTTGAGATCACCGCCCACCAGATGCCGGATCGTCGTCCGAATCAGACGTCGCAGCTGGCCGAGATGCACTGCCGCAGGACATTCGTCGCAGTCCAGCGCCAGCAGCGCCGCACCGCTGACGCGCGGAAACGCTGCACCTTCCCGCCACGCGCTCGCTCCGGAGTCCGGATCGTAGCTGTATTCGCCATCCGCCTCGATCGAATCGCCGTCAACGGTTTGCGTCAAAGCAAGCGCATACCCGATGTCGGCGAGAAAATCGCGTTCGAAACGGCGCAGGGTCCAAGCCATGTCGATCTCGTCCGCGAGGCGCGACAGGCATTGCGCATAGGCGTCGAACGCAGCGGAGTGCGCGTCGTTGCGTGCGCTGAGTCGCAACACGAGTTCGTTGACGTACATCGCCGCAAGCAGCACATCGCCGGACAGCGCAAACGGTCTGCTGGCCGCTTCCACGCCCGTCAAAGTACCGAGCTCCCCGCGAGCGATCCAGTTGAGAAGCAGAGGCTGCAACGGCTGCAGCATACCGCGCGGAGTACGACTGCGTTCGCGGCGCACGCCACGCGCGACCAAGCCAATGCGGCCATGTTCGCGTGTAAAAGCGTCGATCAGCAGTGAAGTTTCGCGATAAGGCCGCGCATGCAGAATGAATGCGGGTTGCCCTTCAATGCGCATGGTGGGGTACGCGCGCAACGCCTTGATTTTGGGCAATCTTCATCCGCACCCCAGGGGCCTCGCCACCGGCGATGGCGGGCGCGTCACTCCGAATAACCGAACTGCTTCAGCGCAATCGCATCGTCGCTCCAGGATTCACGCACGCGGACCCAGAGTTCGAGGAATACGCGCCGATCGAGGACCTGCTCCATCGAGCGACGCGCCGAACTGCCAATCTTCTTCAACTGAGTTCCGCCCGCGCCGATCACGATGCCCTTCTGGCCATCACGCTCGACCCAGATCACCGCGCCGATACGCGTGATATCCGGCTCATCCTCGAAGCGTTCGATTTCCACCGCCGTGGAATAGGGCAACTCCGCGGCGAGTTGCATCATCAATTGTTCGCGGATCAGCTCCGCGACCAGGAAACGCTCGCTGCGATCTGTGAATTCATCTTGTCCATATTCCGCGGCAGCCTCCGGCAACAGGCCGACCAGTTCATCAAGCAGCGCGCCGACGCCGTCACCGCGACGAGCGGCGACGAAGTGTACCGAGGCGTACGCGCGCTCGCGCGTGACTTCAGCGGCGAACGGCAGCAGTGATTTCTTGTCGGCAAGCTTGTCGACCTTGTTGATCGCAAGCAGACACGGCGCGGACTGCCCGGCAACCAGTTTCCATACGTCTTCGTCCTCGTCGCGCCAGCGCACACTGTCGATGACGTGCACCAGCACATTCGCCTCATCGGGAACCTGGCGCGCGATACGATTGAGCTGCCGGTTCAACGCGCGCTTTCCACCCTGATGCAGGCCGGGGGTATCGATGAACGCGATCTGCGCATCTTCGCGCGTCAAGATGCCGAGGATCCGATGGCGAGTCGTTTGCGGTTTCGGCGTCACGATGCTCAGTTTGGTACCGAGCAAGGCATTCAAAAGCGTCGATTTGCCGACGTTTGGCCGGCCGATCAGGGCGACGCGGCCAAACCGGTGCGATGAATGAGGGGGTGTTTCAACGGGCATCGAACTTCACCTTGAGATCTGCGAGCACGCGCTCGGCGGCAGCCTGCTCGGCAATACGACGACTGGAGCCACTGCCATTCGCGTTGACGTCAAAGTCAACCACGCGGCAGGTCACTTCAAACACACGTGCATGGTCCTCACCGGTGGTGCCGACGAGATCATAGACCGGCACCGGCAGGTTTCGTCCCTGCAGAAGCTCCTGCAAGCGCGTCTTCGCATCCTTGGGTGTATGCGCGCCTGCAGCGACGCGCTCCGCGAAAAGCCGCCGCACGATATCGCGACACACTAACCAGCCTGCATCGGCATAAATCGCAGCAACGAGTGCCTCGAATGCGTCCGCGAGGATCGAATCGCGACGGAATCCGCCGCTCTTCAGTTCCCCGCCACCCAGGTACAGACGGTCCCCGATTTCCTGCGTGCGTGCAATCTCTGCCAACGCAAGGCCGTTGACGAGCGCCGCACGCAATCGTGTCATCTCGCCTTCATCGGCGCGCGGATGCTGCTCGTACACAAGCTCCGCAACCAACAGGTTGAGCAGGGCATCGCCGAGAAATTCGAGCCGCTCATTATTGACATGACTCGCACTGCGATGCGTAAGCGCCTGCTCGAGCAGGCGCGTATCGGCAAACGTATGGCCGAGGATCGTGTTATTCGGCACCAGCGCCCGTCAAGTTGATCGACTTGTCGAATTTGCCGATGATGTCGAGGTTGAACATGAAAGGCACTCTTCGCTCGTAGGCGATGCGAAGCGTTTCGGCTCCGCCCTCGCGCTTGATTGAAATTGCGGTGGGCGGGACATTTGCGTCGTCGACGTATTGCGTGCTGAATTTGGCACTCAAATCACCGCGCAATTCCGCAAGCGATTTCGTCACGGCGCGTGGGTCCTGACGCTCCTGGTCCATGGCCTTGAGTACACCAAAATATTCTGTGTACATCGGAATCAAGCGCATCGCGATATAGGCGAAGAAACCAAGTACGCAAAGCACCATCGCGAACCCGATCAGCGTGATTCCCTTGACCTTGCGATGCATCTTCATACGCTCACCCCTCGCCAGTGTGCCCAAATTCGCGGTTGGATCGACAACGCGCCGATCGTTAGTTGTATCACTTGATTATTGTACCGATGCGGCTGAAGTCGATACCGCCATTGAAATTCATCCAGATCAGGAACGCCTTGCCAACCAGGTTGGCCTCCGGCACAAAGCCCCAGAAACGGCTGTCGGCACTGTTGTCGCGATTGTCTCCCATCGCGAAGTAGTGGCCCTCGGGAACCTTCCAGGTGCCCTCATGGCCCACCCAGACCTGGGGCAACTCCATGATCCGATGCTCCACACCCTGCAGATTTTCCTGCTTGACCTGCGCGCCGTCCATCCTGCGCCCGGGTTCCGAAGGCCCGGTATAGCCCCCCAACGGTGTCTCGGCAATCTCCTGCCCGTTCACGAACAAGGTCTTGTTGCGATAGGTGATTTCATCACCTGGCAGTCCGATGACACGCTTGATGTAGTCCTCTTTCGGGTTCTCCGGGTATCGAAAGACGAAAACATCGCCGCGCTTGGGCGAACCCACGCTCAAGATCTTCGTATTCAGCACCGGCAGACGCAAGCCGTATGCGAACTTGTTCACGAGAATGAAATCGCCGACCAGCAGGGTCGGCATCATCGATCCGGACGGAATCTTGAACGGTTCGGCGAGGAACGAGCGGAACAACAGGATCAGCAGCAGCACCGGAAAGAACGAACGCGCGTATTCAACGGCAATCGGTTCCTGCAGCGCATTGCGCGAACGCGCCGACCGTTCATCCTGGGAAAGCGCGGTCATCGCTTCCAGTGCTTGCGCCCTGCGTGTGCGCACGCCAGCGAGCAGCAGGCGGTCGATCAACCAGACCACCCCGGCAACTGCCGTCAGCACGACCAGCAACAATGCAAAATCGAAATCCATCTTTGCTCCTCTGGAGCGGGAGTCGGGAATGGAGAATCGGGAATCGTCAACTGGGACGATTCCCGATTCGCTATTGCCTGTTCCGCGCTATTTGTCCATCTGTAATACCGCAAGGAAGGCTTCCTGCGGAATCTCGACATTGCCAACCTGCTTCATGCGCTTCTTGCCTTCCTTCTGTTTTTCCAGCAGTTTTCGTTTGCGCGACACGTCGCCACCGTAGCACTTGGCGAGCACATTCTTGCGCAGCGCCTTGACGCTGGAGCGCGCAATGATCTGAGAGCCGATGGCAGCCTGGATCGCAACATCGAATTGCTGCCGCGGAATCAGCTCCTTCATCTTCTCGACGAGATCGCGGCCGCGACGATCTGCACTGGTGCGATGCAGGATCAGGCTCAACGCGTCAACGCGATCGCCATTGATCAGGATGTCCACACGCACGAACGGTCCGGCCTGAAAGCGGTCGTGATGGTAGTCCATCGATGCGTAGCCGCGCGACACCGACTTGAGTTTGTCGAAAAAGTCGAGCACAACCTCAGCCAGAGGCAGCTCGTAGCTGATCTGCACCTGGGTCGCCAGGTAGTTGATCGATCTCTGCACGCCGCGCTTTTCCTCGCACAGCTTGATCACGTTGCCGATGTATTCCGGGGGCGTGAGGATATTCGCGACGATGATCGGTTCGCGCACCTCTTCGATATTCTGGCTAGGCGGCAGCTTGGCCGGATTGTCGAGCGTGACCACCTTGCCGTCGGTCAGCAGCACCTCGTAGATCACCGTCGGCGCCGTCGTGATCAGGTCGAGGTCGTATTCGCGCTCGAGCCGCTCCTGGATGATCTCCATATGCAGCAAGCCGAGAAAACCGCAACGGAAACCGAAGCCCATTGCTTCCGACGTTTCCGGTTCGAAATTCAACGCGGCGTCGTTCAGTCGCAGTTTTTCCAGTGCTTCACGCAGCGAGGTGTAGTCGTCGGCAAGGGTCGGGAACAGGCCCGCGAAAACGCGCGGCTGCATCTTCTGGAAACCCGGCAGTGGTTTGTCCGCAGGTTTGCCGGCTGACGTCAGCGTATCGCCGACCGGTGCGCCATGGACATCCTTGATCGACGCATTGACCCAGCCGACCTCGCCTGCGCCGAGCTTGTCGCGTGGCGAACGCTTGGGCGTGAACACGCCCACCTGATCGACTTCGTGCGTGCGCCCGGTCGACATCACCAGCAGCTTGTCTTTCGGCTTGATTTCACCCTGCATCACGCGCACGAGCGACACGACACCGAGATAGTTGTCGAACCACGAATCGATAATGAGCGCTTGCAGGCGGTCTGTATCGCGCGGCTTCGGCGGCGGGATGCGCGCTACGATCGCCTCGAGCACCGCTTCAACGTTCTGTCCGGTCTTCGCGCTGATGGCAACCGCATCTTCGGCATGAATACCGATGACGGCTTCGATTTCGGCCTTGGCGCGATCGACATCAGCCGTCGGCAGGTCGATCTTGTTGAGCACCGGCACGACTTCGAGCCCCATCTCGACCGCGGTGTAGCAGTTCGCAACCGATTGAGCCTCGACACCTTGTGCGGCGTCGACGACCAGCAAGGCTCCCTCGCATGCGGCGAGCGAGCGACTCACCTCATAGCTGAAGTCGACATGGCCCGGGGTATCGATGAAGTTGAGCTGGTAGGTGATGCCGTCCTTTGCGGTATACGGCAAGGACACGGACTGTGCCTTGATCGTGATGCCGCGCTCGCGCTCGATGGGATTGTTGTCGAGTACCTGCGCTTCCATTTCGCGCTCGGTCAGACCTCCGCAAATCTGGATGATGCGGTCAGCGAGCGTGGATTTGCCGTGGTCGACATGGGCGATGATCGAAAAATTGCGGATATGCAGCATTGGGTCTGATAGGGCCACGGACGGGCGGTCGACATAAGAGGCGGATTATCGCAGAAATCCCGCCAGACCGGGCCGTCACTGCGGTCAAATCCGTCAGCAAGAATCGCCCTGAACTTGCCAACACGCGCGTCCGCACCTGGCGGACGCGCTTTTTCCTCAAGCCAGATGGAGCAAGGCACGTCCTTGCATCGATCTCACTCTGTCCTCGTCTTGGGCACCCTCAGCACGAGAAACTGGGTCTGCTCATCGCGCCGGACCAAGACCATCACCGGTTCTTCCGGCTTGGCCGCATTGACCATTGCATTGAAGTCGCCCACCGTTTTCACCGGCTTGCGACCGATTCTGAGGATCACGTCGCCGGGCACCAGGCCGGCTCGACTCGCCGCATCGCCATTGATACGCGTGACCATGATGCCCTCGTCATCAGTGATGCCCAGCTGCTTGCGCTGGTCTGCACTGAGCGCTTCCGCGACGATCCCGAGTGTGTTGCCGGCGCTTGCCGGGGCGTCTCCAGCACGACGAGCGCTCGCCAACGCCTTGCCGTCGCCCGGTAATTCGCCGACGGTGACCGGCAGCATGATCGTCTTGCCGTCGCGCCAGAGACTGAGG
>JBDSNK010000073.1:0-32459 GCA_039915385.1 Dokdonella sp. | reverse complement strand
TTCCAAGTCCACCGGCAGCAGCCGTGGACTCATGTCCACCACCTTGTACCGCGCCATCGCCGACTCCCTTGATCGCCTCGCTATATGCGAGCAAGATCGGGGCCAGTTTTTCTACAGCCTCGTTAGGCATCTCAATATGGCTATTCACAAAGCACTTTTACTTCTCGGCTTAGCCATCTGTACCGATAGCGCCGCGTATGAGACCGAAGCGTTGATTTCAATTCGCCAGGACTTTTCCGGGCTTGGCGCCCATACGTTGGAACTATTCCTGAAGAAAGACGGCACTGTCATCGAAGAGCAGTACAACATCTATGCGCACGATATTTCTTCGATGGACATCATCAAAAAAGTGCGGAAAGTCCCCAAGCAGCGAATTCAACAAGTCGTCGCACGCGCAGCGGCATTGATCGCGGGCTTGCCTGAGGACGTTGGTCAGGATTTAGTCGTCGATCCAGTAACGAAAAAAGTGAAAGAGCGCATCGTTGTTGATCCGGAGACGAAGGCAATACGCATTCGGTTTAACGGCCAGAAGCTCTTTGCGGGTTGGTCGTCCTATGAAACTACGCCACCTAGCAAAGCAACGGAGCAGTTCCAGCACGCGTGGCAATCGTTACAAGATCTTCTGCGAGGCCCAGATGCCTAACTATTCCGTAAGAGACTTCCCGTCAACTCCGAGCGAATGACGCTTTTGCCCTGGGCTTCTGAGCGGCTGCCGGCCTTCGTGTTGTCCTCCGTATTGCGTGTTGCTTTGTCAGCTCACTGCGGATTGCAACGCTGCCAGACTGCATTTCCGTAATCGGTCTTGTTGCATCGATGCGGCTGATGCGGACCAGGGTATAAACCGCACCCGAAGACCTCGTTCGTTCATCGGACTGTCGGGCGTCCGCGGATCGGCCGGCACACCGTTTGGACGTCCATCTAGTTAGTCGGGTTCTCTCCGGGGTGGTCTGACCCATTGTCCTCCGCTTCGCGCTGACGATGAAATGAACCCCTTGCTTCCAGGCTGCGTGGTTGACGCAGGTCTGTCGATGCATCGGATGCTGCAGGCGGGCGCGGCACGCGCGCTCGATCGCACATGAGCTGATCATCCCCTGTGAATATGCCAACAGCACCGCCTTCAGCAGCATCGCCGGCGCGTGTGCGGATGCGCCGACCTCATCGTTGCGAAAGTGTGCATCGAACGCGGACAGGTCCAGCGCGTCGACCACGTGATGGACGGCGTGCGCGAACGAGGCCGGCATCAGCTGCGCTTCCAGATCCACCGGCAGCAACCGCGGACGCATGTCCACCACCCTGTATTGCGCCATCACCGACTCCCTTGATCGCTTCACTTCCTGCGAGCAAGATCGGGGCCAGATTTTCTACAGCCTCGTTAGGTGGGACACGTGGAAACTATGTTTTTCAAAGCGCATCCGATCAGACGGCCAGCCGGCGTTACGGCGCTCGGACTCTTCTTCATCTTCGGAACGCTCATGAGTGGCTTGTCAGCGCTCTCTTTGTTAACGCACGCCGCAGCACTCGAGCCGATGTGGCAAGTCAAACCAGCTGCGCGGGAAGCTTTTTCTCAAATGGGCCTGTGGGCCCCCGTTCTTCTTGGTGCTGTTTGCTTGGCCTGCGCGTCAGCAGCATTGGGCTTCTTCACCGGAACCAAGTGGGGCTATTACCTAGGCGTCAGCATTCTGCTGCTCAACCTCGCGGGAGATATTGTCAATAGTCTGATCGGGGTTGAGCCAAGAGCTTGGGTGGGCGTTCCGATCGTTGCAGTTCTGCTTTGGTATCTTTCATCCCGCAAGGTGAAAACTTTCTTCAAGGGCGCCACCTGACATTTCCGTAAGAGACTTCCCGTCAACTCCAGCCGCATGATGCTTTTGTCCTAGGCTTTCAGGCCGCTGCTGGTCGAGGTGTTGTCTTGATGGCGCGTGTTGCGTACCGCGTGTCGGTGCTGCGGGTACAACGAATGTCAGACTGCATTCCCGTAATCGGTCTTGTTGAGTCGACGTTGCCGACCCGGACCACTGTACAAACCGCACCCGAAGACCTCGTTCGTCCATCGGACTGTCTGGTGCCCAGGGATCAGCCGGTACACCGTTTGGACGTCCATCTGGTTAGTCAGGTTCTCCTCGGGGTGGTCTGACCTGCTGTGTACCGTGTCGCGCTGACGATGAATCGAAACATATGTCCAGGCCGCACGGGCGGCATGATGTTGGTGCGTCGGATGATTCAGACAAGCGTGTGAGTCGTAGTCCACGTCGTGCGCCAGCATCGCTCCGATCTGCCGGGCAAATTTGTTGGCAATGGCCACGACCACCGTTGCCGAACAGCATGCGCCCATCGAGCGAACGTATTCAAAGTTGTTCCGGCGTGGCGTACTCGATCGCCATCGTCTTCGCTCGCTGCAGGCTGCTGCGCGCGCCCTGGATCAGCAACGTGCGCGGGTTCGCGTCGCGGCGACGGCTGATCTCAGCCCCTCGCGCACGTCCGCCGCTGGAGTGCTGCGTCGGCACCAGGCCCAGCCACGGCGCCATTTGCCGACCCTGCTTGAACGCGTGGACAACAAATTCAGAACGGATCGGCTATTGATAAGAACTATCGATTGCATTGGAATAAGATATTGGAACTATTGCAATTCGGGGGGTAGCCTCAGCTGCGTTCCCGATCCTCGACCTAATTTGACCGATCCGGCTATCGGTTGACCCTCAACGGATCGTGCCTCGTTACCTGATCCGTCCATTGCACTGTTCGGACGTCTTGCGCCAACTGCCAGCCGTATGGCTGCGCCCATCCAACGGAGAAGCTACATGTCAACCGAAGCGAAGTGCCCCTTCAATCACAGCGCAGGCAGTGGTACGACGAACCGCGACTGGTGGCCCAACCAACTCAACCTCAAGATTCTGCACCAGCACTCATCGTTGTCTGATCCGATGGACGACGGCTTCACGTACGCCCAGGAATTCAACAGCCTCGACCTCGAAGCGGTGAAGAACGATCTGCTTGCGCTGATGACCGACTCCCAGGAGTGGTGGCCGGCGGACTTTGGCCACTACGGACCGTTTTTTGTGCGGATGGCTTGGCACAGCGCCGGCACCTATCGCATCGGCGATGGCCGCGGTGGTGCTGGTGCCGGCCAGCAGCGCTTTGCGCCGCTCAACAGTTGGCCGGACAACGTCAGCCTCGACAAGGCGCGACGGTTGATCTGGCCGATCAAGCAGAAGTACGGCCGCAAGATTTCGTGGGCCGACCTGATCATCCTCATCGGCAACGTCGCGCTGGAATCGATGGGATTCAAGACGCTTGGCTTCGCTGGCGGCCGTGCCGACGTATGGGAGCCCGAAGAGGCCGTCTACTGGGGCAACGAGACCGCGTGGTTGGGTGGCGACGTGCGCTATGGCAAGGGCAAGGTGATGGAGAAGCCCGGTGATGGAACTCTTGTGGCCGAGCCGGACCTGCACGGCAGCGAACAGAGTCGCACTGACCGCGGGCGCACTCTGGAAAACCCGCTCGCCGCAGTGCAGATGGGTCTGATTTACGTGAACCCGGAGGGCCCGGATGGCAACCCGGACCCGCTCGCTTCGGCGCACGATATCCGCGAGACGTTCGCCCGCATGGCGATGGATGACGAGGAGACGGTGGCACTGATTGCTGGCGGTCACGCCTTCGGCAAGACGCACGGCGCCGGCCCGGCGTCCCATGTGGGCGCAGAGCCTGAAGCCGCCGGCATCGAGCAGCAGGGTCTGGGCTGGAACAGCAGCTTCGGCACCGGAAAAGGCGGCGATACGATCACCAGCGGCTTGGAAGTAACCTGGACCACGACACCGACGCAGTGGAGCAACAATTACTTCGAGAACCTGTTTGGCTACGAATGGGAGTTGAGCAAAAGCCCGGCTGGCGCGCATCAGTGGAAGCCCAAACAAGGCGCCGGTGTGGGCACGGTTCCCGACGCGCACGATCCGAATAAGCGTCATGCGCCCAGCATGCTGACCTCCGATCTTGCGCTGCGACTCGATCCCTCCTACGAAAAAATCTCGCGGCGTTTCCTCGAGCATCCCGATCAACTGGCCGACGCCTTCGCGCGCGCCTGGTTCAAGCTGACCCATCGCGACATGGGGCCGCTCGCTCGCTACCTCGGGCCCGACGTGCCGGCGGAGGAACAGATCTGGCAAGACCCGATCCCGGCAGTCGACCATGCCTTGATCGATGATTCAGATGTGGCAGCACTCAAGGGCAAGATTCTGGCTTCGGGTCTGTCCGTCTCGCAGCTGGTGTCGACCGCTTGGGCGTCAGCTTCCAGTTTCCGCGGCTCCGACAAGCGCGGTGGTGCCAACGGTGCGCGCCTCCGTCTGGCTCCGCAGAAGGACTGGGTTGCCAACGAGCCCGCGCAGCTGGCCTCGGTGCTGAAAACCCTCACCGGTATCCAGAGCGAGTTCAACGCTGCGGCAGGGGGCAAGAAGGTCTCACTCGCTGACCTGATCGTTCTGGGCGGTTGCGCCGGTGTCGAACATGCCGCGCAGCAGGCCGGTCATGCGGTCACCGTGGCGTTTACCAGCGGACGCATGGATGCATCGCAGGAAAAGACCGATGTGGCGTCGTTCCAATCGCTCGAACCGATCGCCGATGGCTTCCGCAACTATCGCAAGGGCGGCTTCGGCGTATCGGCTGAGGCAATGCTGGTGGACAAGTCGCAACTGCTGACCCTGACGGCGCCCGAAATGACGGTACTGGTGGGCGGTATGCGCGTGCTGGATACCAACGTTGGGCAGACTCGGCTTGGTGTATTCACGACGCGGCCGCAGACGTTGACCAATGACTTCTTCGTCAACCTGCTCGACATGGGCACGTCGTGGAAGCCGGTCGCGGGTGATGGCGACGTCTTCGAAGGGCATGATCGCAAGACAGGTGAACTCAAATGGATCGGAACCCGCGTCGATCTGATTTTTGGCTCGCACGCCCAACTGCGTGCGCTGGCGGAAGTCTATGCAAGCTCGGATGGGCAGGCGAAGTTCGTCAAGGATTTCGTGGCGGCGTGGAACAAGGTGATGAATCTTGATCGCTTCGATCTGCAGTGAGTTCCGCTCTTACGCCGAGAGGAGTTTGAAACCACGCTTCTTTCTCCTCATGGATCCTGGTCTGGTTTCTCAGCGACAGAGTGATGGGTGTTGACGACACGGCTGAGCGCGTTTGACCGGCTAACGTAGTGAACGGATGTTCGTCCCGGAGGACGGCCATCTGTTTATTCCTGTGTGCCCGTGAAACAAGCAGGACACCTGATTCAACATCGGGGTCACAAGAGTGAAGCAAGATCTCTTCAACAGCATTGCCGCCGGGAATTTGCCGCTGTTGGCAATCAACCTGTTCCCCGCGCGAGATATTCCTGACCGCGCCATTCGCTTGGGTACGTGTCTCACTTACCGCTGCGCAGCGGTGAGTCGGGACGTGACCTATGATCAATGGACAGCGCTTCTTGCAAACATCGCGCAACTGGCCAAACTTTGCGCACAACCGCATGCGGCAAAGATTTTCAGGAGCATTGGCGTCCGTCGCCCACGAACGGTGGTGATCGACCTTGCGCGCGAGTACGCCTACGCTTGGGACGTGGCCGAATCAAACGGCCTCGTGCTGTCTGCCGCTGAAGTGTTGCGTGTCACGCGCACACGGCCAGTGAACGATCAACTGGCTGCGGAGTTTCGCGCACTGGCCGACACCTACCGCCTGGTCTTGCAGGCCATGGCACCTGCAAATGGCAATGCCCTTTTTCGTTGGTTAAGCGAAAGCGCATCCGTCCATATCGCTCAAGCGCAGGCGGTCCAGGCAGCTATATGAGCGCGAACACTGGGTGCTTAACTGCGATCGAAACAGCCAGCTTCACTCGCGGCGACTAGCGGTGAAGTAAACTTGTTGTCTAGAAGAAATAAATCCGTTCCATTTTCGATCGGCCATCGCATGATCCAACCGTGAAAATCTGTCAGATAACGACGTCAAGTTCTGTTGCTGCGTGGACGAAGTGACTCTGACCCCGACGCACCTGTAGAGCCAGGCGCGCACTGCGGGGCAGAATGACCTTCCGTCCGCCCCGTTTTTTTGCGCTTACTGAAAACCATCTGCGAAGATGAGATCCAGCGTGAGGCGAGCGATCCCGAAGTCGGTCAGGCCGGTGCCGGCGCCACTGTCGCCTTGGCCTGCAACGAAGATGCCGCCAGGCCCGAGGGCGATGGACGTGCCAATATCTTCGAATGCAGTACCTGGTGAGAAGCTTCCATGACTCGTGCCAGCGCTTCCGAAACTAGAGTCGAGCGTGCCATTCGCATTCAGCCGCAAGATGGCGAATGCATCAGCGGTGGAGCTGCGCGAAGCAGATCCAGCGACGAGAATCTTGCCGTCCGACTGCAACGCAAGATCGTTCGCTAGATCATGTTTTGGTAATGCGAGATCGAATGCGATGATCCGAATACCGTTGCCGGAAAACGCGTTGTCGAGCGTTCCCGTGGGAAGCAGGCGTGCGATGAAGAAGTCAGAATCCGCTCCAGCGAATTGCGCGAGACCGGCAATCAGGATGCCTCCTTGCCGGTCGATCTTAACGGCGTAGCCTATCGTGTCACGCACACCATCGTAAGCACTGAACCAGAGTCGGCCCGCATTGCCAAAGGTGTTGTCGTACGTGCCGTCCGAATTCAGGCGCGCCACGGCAACATCTTTCACCGATGTCGCATTGACCACAATCTCTGCATAGCCGACGACTACGATCTTGCCATCCGCCTGTACCGCGATGTCCTCGCAGTAGTCATCATTGGCGCCTCCCTGATCGAAGGCGACGAGCTTCGCCCCGTTGTTGCCGCCTCCGAAAGCGAAATCCAGTGTTCGGTCGGCATTGAGTCTGGCGACTGCGCAGTCGCGGTTGACCGGGTTGGAATTTGGCCGATTTGTAGCGCCGGCGACAATGATCTTGCCGTCGGACTGCAGTGCTGCCGCTTCGATCCAATTGCCGGGATGGGACGTGTTGTATGAGAAATCGATAGGCGTGTACGTGCTGGTACCGTTGACTTCCAGCTGGCCATCCGCGCTGAGGCGCGCCAGCGTCCCGTCGTACTCGGAGCCTTGCGCGCCGTTGAACTCGCCGTAGCCGGCAAGGACGAGGCGACCGTCGGGTTGGCGCAACAGCCCATGCCGACCCAGCGTACCAAACGGTGGGTAGTGCGCGGTGTAGTCCTCGAACGTGAAGCGACCCGTTCCATACGGACCGAAGCTCAGGTCCAGCACGCCGTTGGGCAGCAACCTCGCCATGCAGTCGTACTCGCCCTGGGAGACATCGCAGTCGCCTGCCACGACGAGCTTGCCGTCTGGCTGCACGAGCATGTCGCGTAGGCGCGCGTCGAAGCCGGAGGCAATCGGAATGAGCTCGCGCCCGCCACTCTGCCATGTTGCGTCATAGCCGCCATCCACGGCCTTTGACGGCAGGCTGGCTATCGCCATTGAGACTGTTGCGAGAAGAAAAATGCATTGGTGCTGTCGCATTGCAAACTCCCGACGTTGCGCACGCTCATATACGAAAAAATAGTGCTGTTCAGCACAATAGAGGTCCGTTACGGCGAAACCGGGCGAGGGTGGGGCGCCCCGATTTCTCTGGCCGTCCAATTAGATACCATCGTCGTCGCGATGTCCTCTTTGAATCCCCCCAGGTTTCGTGGAGGCTGTTTGGTTTAAGTCACACGGTTTCGGGGACTGCCATCTTGGCCAGCTCCCGGTAGTAGTTTGCCTCAGCTTCGGCCGGAGGAATGTAGCCGATGGAGCCCAGCAAGCGCTGGGTGTTGAACCACGCTACCCATTCGAGCGTCGCCAGCTCGATGGACGCCATCGTTTTCCACGGCGCTCTTCGATGGGTGAGTTCGGTCTTCTGCAAGCCGTTGATCGTCTCGGCAAGCGCGTTGTCGTAGCTGTCTCCTCTACTCCCTACGGAAGGTTCGATGCCCGCCTCGGCCAGACGGTCGGTGTAGCGAATCGACACGTATTGCGAGCCGCGATCGCTGTGATGGATCAAGGCGTCCTCGCGTTCGGGTTGGCGGGCATGCAGCGCTTGCTCCAACGCATCGAGCACGAAGTCCGTGCGCATCGAGCGGCTGACGCGCCAGCCGACAATGCGCCGGGCGAACACGTCGATGACGAAGGCCACATACAGCCCCCTGCGAGGTCGAGACGTAGGTGAAGTCCGACACGCACAGCTGGTTGGGTCGATCGGCACGGAACTGCCGATGGACCTTGGCCAACGGACGCGGCGTGCTCGGATCACTGATCGTCGTGCGCACGACTTTGCCGCGGACCACACCGTGCAACCCGGCCTGCCGCATCAGGCGTTCGACCGTGCAGCGCGCGACGACGATGCCTTCCCGCTTCAGTTGCCGCCAGACTTTGTACGCACCATAGACCTGAAGGTTGGCACGCCAGACGCGCTCAATCTCCGGCACAAGCGTCGCGCTCAAGCGCCTTCATACGCTGCGTCTCCGCCGGGGTCACGCCGATGCGAACACCGCAGTCCACCTCTTGGCGCTGCACCCACGTCAACAACGTCTGTGGCACGCAGCCGATTTTCACTGCGATCGACTCCACCGCAGCCCACAGCGACGGATACTCAACGCGCTGCTCCTGCACCATCCGAACAGCACGCTCGCGAACTTCAGGGGAAAACTTCTTCGACTTGTTCGTGGCTCCATTCTCTCAAGAGTTGGAACCTCCACGATTCCCGGGGCGATTCAATTCCGTTTGGTGAAACCCGGATCGTGACTCAAACCTAACCATGGCACTGCTCGACCTCAAGTTCAACGCGGCAATGCTGAAGTAGCCCGATCATTTCTTGCACCGTGCGGACAGAGGCCGATCATCGTCCTGCGAAGGCCGCGTGACCCGCGCTGCGATACGCATCGATATGCCCCGTTATGAACACAGAGTTCGCGGCCATTTTTGGCAGCCTGTCGATCAACGGTGTTGTGTAAAAGGTGGATTGAAGGTTGATTTTCCGGACGCAAGGAGCTGTGGTGTCCCGATAGTGCACCGCCGCTGCCGCCGCATCGACGATATGCGATAGTTGGCGCACCGTTGTCGCATGTCGGAGCGCACTTGCCGCTGAACCGAATCGAATTGCATCGCTATAACCAGGCCGTGCTTGCGGTGCATGCCACGCCATTGCTCGAACGGCTTTCCGCCAACCTGCTGCATGCGCTGCGCCTGGTCGTGAGCGGCGACATCGCGGTGGTCGACTGGAACGGCGTCGAGGACATGGCCGTCGCGACGGCATACGACCCGCGTGGTGCGATTCCGGCCGAGGTCAACGTCGCCGTTCATCGCTACCTGCATCAGAATCCGCTCTACCTGCATCGACGCGGCGCACCGCGCAGTATTTCCGATCTACTCAGCCGGCGCGCGTGGCACCACACCGAACTCTACGCGGAAGCCTATGGGAGGCTCGGGCAGGAAGACGGCCTCGCACTCGACATTCCGCTCGCGCGCAGCGGCGTGCTGACCTTGAACATGACGCGCTCGCGGCGCGGATTCCGTGCCGGCGAACGCATCGGCTTGCAGTTGCTCGAATCGCATGTGCAATCGTGCTGGCAGCGGCTGCGAGCGCAGGAACGCCTGCGCACCGCCGTGCAGGCACCGAACGGCGTCGCCATGGAAAATCTTACCGCGCGCGAACGCGAAGTACTGCTATGGGTCGCGAACGGATTGCGCAACCAGCAGATCGCCGTGCAGCTCGGCATCCGGCCGGCGACAGTGAAGCGTCATCTGGAAAACCTCTACGCCAAGCTCGGCGTCCATGGGCGCACAAACCTGGGCGGCTTGCTGGAACACGCGGCCTCGACGTCGCGCACGTGACACCGGGCACGGCGCCAGTCAGGCCGTCTCGCCGCCTCGCGCCGCCATCCAACGCACGCCTCGACGCGGGTTCGGCGTAGCACGCAACCCCCGAACCCCGCACGCGCCACGCCCGATCGTGCTCCTCGGCGTGGGCCGCCGGCCCATTGTCCTCCTCGCGGTGCATCGCTACGGTTTCATGCGGCAGGCCGGATGCACGCGCCGCTTTTCCGGATCGATCCTTCGTGAATCCGGTGCGCGGACGCGCACGATTCGCGGCGTCATCCAACGCCCTCGCACGAGGGCCTGCGTCAAGTTCCACTTCGCCACAGGGGGCGTCATGTCCACACCATCATTCCGCGGTCCGCGCCGAAGCGCGCTGTTTGTTGCGTTGGCATGCAGCTTTGCGACGCACGCAGCCCACGGCGTCGTTGTGACGTCGCCTGGTGACACCAACCCTGCGCGCACCGATACGTGCACATTGCGTCAGGCGATGAATGCCGTGAATGTCTTCACTTCCAACTTGGGCATTGGCTTTTCTCCCTTGCCTTGGCCTGCCGGGAACGGCAACTGCAATTATCAAGGTGGAGACGAGTCGGTCCAGTTCGATCCGGCGCTGGCGGGTAGCGTGATCCATCTCGCCTATGGCGAACTCGGCGGCTTCGGGCGGATGAGCATCGAGGGTCGCGGCGTCATCGTCGATGGCGGGGGCACCTCGCGGGTGATGCGATTCATCGCGGCTGGTCATCCCTTCTTGGACGTGGTCCCGTTCTTCGAACTAACGGACATCACGTTGCGCAACGGCCATGCGGGCGGCAACTACGCCGCCGGCGCCGGCGGTGGTTTGGTCGCGTTTGGAAGACTCATCCTGAGTCGCGTGAACATCGTCGACAACCACGCCGACGTGGACGGTGGTGGAATCCACATGCAAGGCTTGAACAACGGGTACCAGTTTTTGAACGGCATGTGGCTGGACAACTGCACGATTTCGGGCAATAGCGCGGAACGCGCTGGCGGGATCGAGTCGTTCTATACGCCAACCCTATTGAACCGCACCACAATTTCCGGAAATTCGGCGAGGGCGGCTGCCGGCGGACTGGAGATCATGGGACGTCCGGGGGAAAACACCACGCTTACACTTGTGCACAGCACGATTTCCGGCAACACGACCACATTGCTTTCCCCGATCTATCAAGACTATGGCGGCGGCATTTTGGAGTTCCAAACCGCGATCGACATCGAGCAGTCGACCATCACCGGCAATACCAGCTACTTCGGGGGTGGCATCGCCGCGTTCGATGGCAACCCGATCACAGTGCGCAACAGCATCATCAGCGGCAACACGGCGACCTCGGCCGTCGACCCGGATCTGTCCCTGGGAGCCGGCTCGCAGGCGGGGATTTGGAACAGTCTCATCTCGGTGCCGGCACTGCTCGGTCCGCTGGCGGACAACGGCGGTCGCGGCTTCACCCATTTACCGCTGGCAGGAAGCCCCGCGATCGATGGCGCCGACGACGCCCACTGCGTTGTCAACGTCAATGTCCTCGGATATCCGCTCCCATCAACAATTGATGCCCGCAATGTCGGCATTTCGCCACCGCAGGGCGCGCACTGCGATATCGGCGCGGTCGAGCGCCGCCAGGGACTGTTTCCACTCGGCGTGACCGTGAGCGGCAACGGCCGCGTCGACGCTGCGCCGCTCCCCGCCGGCCCGGGCGAGACCGGCGGCATCGTCTCATGCAGGGCGGTCGGCGGATCGTGCAGCGCAGGCTATGCGGACGAGAACGAATCATCGACGATCCGGCTCACGCCGACGGCGGATAGCGGATGGCACCTCACCGGCTGGAACGGTGACTGCGCGGCGGATTTCGTCGGAACCGGGTCGAGCGTCACGATGGATGCACCGCGCAGTTGCAACGCAACGTTCGCCATCGATCAGCATCCGATCGGCGGCGTCGTGCAAGGGCTGATTGGCAGCGGCCTCGTGCTGCAACTCAACGGTGCAAATAATCTACCGATCAACGGCGACGGTCGCTTCGCTTTCGCCGCTCCACTCGACTACGCAAGCGCGTATGCGGTGAGCATCGCGACGCAACCGACCGGCCCGGCTCAAACCTGTTTCATTTCCCATGGCAACGGAGT
This sequence comes from Dokdonella sp., assembly GCA_039915385.1. Taxonomy (GTDB): domain Bacteria; phylum Pseudomonadota; class Gammaproteobacteria; order Xanthomonadales; family Rhodanobacteraceae; genus Dokdonella_A. The sequence goes on along the minus strand of JBDSNK010000073.1, from coordinate 20,480 downwards.
CGCCGACCACGACGTCGGCGATGTCGCCGTCATCTGCGCCAACGGCCCGATCCCCGTAACCCTGTCGGTGGCGATCGACGACGGCCGCGAAACGCTGCTCCCCGGCGACACGCCCACCTACGCGATCACGGTCGGCAACGACAGCGACAACACCGCGTACAACATCGCACTCGCGACCACGGTCACGCCCGCCGGCAGCCTCACCGGCCTCTCGTGGACCTGCTCCGGCACCTGCACGCCCCCGAACGGCACGGGCGCGGTCGGCCTCTTGCTGGATCTTCCACCGCACTCGCAGGCGACCGTGCACCTCGACGGCACGGTCGTGGCGATCGCCGGCGCCTCACGGGACGTGTCGGCGCAACTCACGCTGCCCTCGTTTTACTCCGACACCAGCGGCACGCACGCGGCTACGGACAGCGATGCGAATCCGATTATTTTCCGCAATGGGTTTGATGGGCTGAACTAGATGGGACAGCGCTCGGTCGATGGGCGGCATCACATCCAACAAGGCGCCGACGACGACCGCCATTCAGAGTTGTTGCGCAGCCGCCAAGTGTAATGGTCGAGGCCTTGCGAGTGCTGTATCGTCAAATCTTGGCCATCTCGGCAGCTCATCTTGTCTGTGCGAGTGATTCAGGTCGCGGAAACACGCGCGCTCTTGGTCGCGATCGAGTCCGATCGTCAGGATGCGGTGATCATGCACGACACCGGTGCGGTAAGACGGGACACCCTTAACGAGCCGGACGATTTGATGTTCATTGCATCAAATGATGGCAGCATCGGTCAGCACATTGTGCGCGACGTTCCGCCGTTCTATGAGCGTACAGAGAATAGGCACTGAGTCCGTCGGATCGGTGATCAGAAGAGGCTGCGCAAGTAGGACACGTGCCCTTGATGTTTTTACGTCAATGAATGGCCGGCTCAAAGACCATAAAGTCGGAGCTCCGCAACATCTCGTTGTTGGTGGCGCGCGCTATGGCTGCGGCCAACAACTCGACTGTTACCGTGGCGGAGAAATGTTGAGGTGGGGCATGCTCCGCCTCGATCGTGCCTTTGAGAAAGATCTGGCGATCATAGGCCAGAGAAACAGTAATCACGATGTCGCATAGTTGATCGACCTCGTTTGGCGCAAGGTCGATTCCGTCGCGCCCGACGATGCTGAAACCAGGCATCAAGCCTCGGCGCAGCGGATACAGATCGGGCTGATTCGGCGCGACGGTGATATGCGCAGATGGAAGATCGCCATACCACAGTGAGAGATACGGTTTGTTGGCCAGCACTGCTCCGGTATTGATCACGACGATGCCGAACGCGAGGACAATCGATTCTCGGCGCTCAGACAGTAAGCAAAACAAGGGTCAGGTTGCACTTTCCCCTTCTCGCTTGACGTCAAATGATCGCTTCCTACTTCTACTCTTCGTTGTGGTTGCCATTTTCATCGCTCGGCAACGCAGCTGGCGTTCTCAGCGGTGGCAACGTCAAAGCGGGCTGCCCCTTGGCTTGCAACATCGCGTTGAACGCCGACAAATCCTTCGACTGCACGATCTCCCAGCGCGACATCACTTCCTTTACTTGAGTGCGAGCCTGAGCACAGACTTCAATCTGCGCCGCTGTCGGTGCCGTGTCGGCAGACTGCAGCGCCAACGATGCACCAAGTGCCGCATCGCTCGCTTCATTGAGTGTCGGTGGCCGATGCGCACCGCCGCGATCTTTGGCTGCCTCGCGCGCGTCGCCGCGTAACTCATCTGGCGCGATCGCATCGATTGCGCTCTTGAACTCGTTGCCTTCCTTGGACTGAGCCTGCACGAGCCTTGCAACTTGCAGACCAAGATCATGCGCTTGCCCGTAGGCCATGCGCGTGGTGCGCGCGAGCGCATACATCTCGAGCGACAACGTGTTGTTCTCCTGCAAAGCCGGTGCTGGCGTCTTGACGCGCGGATCGAGCCGAACGGTGAGCGGTTGCGTGTAATTTTTTCCGGCAACCGTGAGACGCACCGTGTAGTCGCCGGGTGGAGCCCAGGGCGAACTCGGTGGTGGCGAGCTGCGATGGGGCACAGCGACTTCAATTTCCTGGCGCTCGGTTGCGAGCGGCTGGTAGCGCATGTTCCAGCTGATGCGGTGCATGCCTGCGCTGGTCGGAACCGACTTGATGCGCGATGGCCAGTACAGAGGCACGGCACAGTCGGACGATTCCGGTGAGGCCTGACAGACCTTGTTGTAGGCAGCGCGTTCCACTGCTGGGTCCGCTTCGCGCTTGAGCTCACTCGTGTAAGTGCGCACGACCGTGTTGTCGGCATCGAGGATGTCGATCGTGACCGGACCGGACACACTGGACGCCAGAAAGTAGTCGATGATCGCTCCGTTGGGTGGATTCTCTCCGGCTGGAACTTCCGGTGGCCAGGGTGTCGGATCATTCGTCGCCATGCGGATGCGCACCGCCTCCTGCGGCTTGAACAGATAGGCGGCTTGGGCACTGCGCGCTTCGGCGGCCTGCCGCAGCGGAGTGACGTCGTCGAGAATGTAGAAACCGCGGCCATGCGTCGCGGCGACGAGGTCGGAGCACATGCAGCCGCTGTCATCCTTCACCTGCAGATCGCGTATGGAGACCGCAGGCATGTCGAGCCGGAGCGACTGCCACTGATCGCCATCATCGAACGAGACCCAAACCTGGGTGTCGGTGGATGCATACAGCAAGCCGGCTTTGCGTGGGTCTTCACGAATCGAGTTCGCCACCGCACCGGGCGCAATGCCGCGATTGATTTCGGTCCAGGTCTTGCCGCCATCGTGCGTGCGCAGGAAATGCGGATTCATGTCATCAATGCGCAGCGTGTTTGCGGCGGCATAGGCCGTCGCCGTATCGAAATGACTGGCATCAATGTTGAAGATGCGCGTCCACGGCTTGATCGCCGGCGGCGTCACGTTGACCCAGCGCGCACCACCATCGGAAGTCATCTGGATGTTGCCGTCATCGGTTCCGGCCCACAGCACGTTGACATCACGCGGTGACGCGGAGAGCGCGGTGATGCTTCCGGCAGCCTTGGGCTTCACGCTGGCCGCATACTTGCCGGTCGTCGCCGGAATCTTCCACGTTGGTCGGGCGAGATCGGGGCTGATGCGCGTCCAGCTGTGGGCGTGGTCGGTCGACTTCCAGACGACGTTCGATGTGTAGAACAGGATTTTTGGATCCACCGGCGACCACAGCATCGGCATCGTGCGCACGTTGCGGCCGTACTCGCTGCCTCGTTGCTCCTTGCCGGGGCCGACGTGAGTGGTTTGCGCCGTCGTGCGGTTATACAAGCTGACGTCGCGGCGTTCGCTGCCGAAGACCAGATCGGGATCTGCCGGATCGCTGGCGGCGATGCCATATTCCTGCAGGTTGACCGGATGCCAGTCGTGGAACGTGATCTCTCCGTCCATCGATCGGCTGTCGACGCACGCTGACCCCGAATCCTGCTGACCGCCGCACACGCGATAGGGAAATGCGTCATCCGTCGACACGTGATACATCGCAGCGGTGAGCTGGTTGTACCAGTTGCTCCACGACACGCCGCGATTGCCTGAAACCACCGCACCCTGATCGCTCACCACGAGAAGGATGTTTGGATCGACCGGATTGACCCAAACGTTTTGATAGTCGTCGCCACCTGGACTGCCACGAACCGCGCTCCAGGAAGTTCCGCCATCTTCCGTGCGCCAGAGCACCGTCGACGCGACGTAGACGACGTTGGAATTCGTTGCGTCGACGGCGATCGTCGGCAGATCTCCGCCGCCAATACGCGCCAGCGGTCGTGGGTCCAGCTTGCCGCCGCTTGCGGGAGCGGCGTCGGAACCGTGGGTCAGCAACGTCCAGTGCTCGCCGGCATCGGTCGATCGATAGAAAGCGACCGTTCCCGTCGTCTCTTCAAGTTTCGTCGGCACCACGCCCGCCGTGCCCGCGACCATCGCGTAAATCGTGCCTGGATCATGCACGGCAATGGTGAGGTTGGCTTCGATTATGCCCACGGGCAATCCATCGGCGAGACGCTTCCACGTGCTCCCGCCGTCGATCGACTTGAAGATGCCGCCGTTCGTTCCGGCGAACTCCGCGCCTTCCAGATAACTCTGTTGCTGCTGCCACAATGCCGCGTACACGATGTTCGGATTCGATGGATCGATGCGAACGTCGTTGCCGCTGGTGTATTCATCCTTGTACAACACCTTGTCGAACGTCTTGCCGCCGTCGGTGGAACGGAAGATTCCGCGCTCCGCATTGGGTCCGTAGGGATGACCGAGCACGGCGACGAAAAGCCGATCGGGATTTTTGGGATCCACCACGATGTTGGCGATCATCTGGCTGTCGCGCAGTCCCAGATGCGTCCAGGTGGCGCCCGCGTCGATCGATTTGTAGACACCATCGCCGACGGACAGATCAGGTCGGATGATTCCTGCACCGGAACCGACATAGATGATGTTCGGATTCGACGCCGCGACGGCGATCGCACCTATCGACCCGGTCGACTCCTTGTCGAACAAGGGCAGCCAGTTGGAGCCATAGTCGGTCGACTTCCAGATACCGCCGTTGTCATAGCCGGCGTAGAACACGTTGGGCTGCGTCGCGACTCCGGAGAGCGCCCGCGCTCTGCCGCCTCGCGTCGGCCCGATGGCGCGCCAGTGCATGTCGGAATAAAGGGGCGCGGGCTGCGCTGTGTCGGCAGCGACTGTGGATTGCGCGCTGGACAACGAAATCAGCGTCGTCGCACCAAGCGCGGTCAATGCTGTGCCAACGAAGGCGCTGCCAAGCAGGCGGGAGATCAACATGAGTCGCATGCCTTCGCGCTGAGAGTGAAGGCTGAAAACCTAACAGAACAGCTGATGGCTCGCCAGCACTGACACCTGCTTCCAATTCAGGGGACGGCTGTAGTCAGTTCGTGGCGAGCAACCCGGCTCTGTTTCGCGCTAGCGTGACGACCAACTGGCTGACTCCTTGCAGAGTTGCAGACCATGGATTTGGGCGAAACGAAGGACCTGTTCGTCCATCGAAGCGCAATGCGAAGGGCGAGTTCCGATCGCTTGTTTTGTACCGCTACTTCGCCAACTTCGTCAGCAGGCTGTGCCAGAAATCGAGTGCCGCCGGCACCTCTGACGCGAGCAGCTTTTCGTTGAGGCCGTGTGCGAATGAGTCGTTCGCCTTGCCGAAGTTGGGTGAGACGCCGTAACTCGGCACGCCGGCATTGCGGAAGTACAGGCTATCGGACGCGCCGGAGGACATCCCTGGCACGATCTGTACGCCCGGGAAACGCTCGTGCACGGTTGACGTGACCGCCGCCACGATGTCCGCACGCAGTGGCGACGACGGACTTTGCACGGGCGGTGGCTGTTGCACGGTGATCTTCACGGTCGGATCTGCAACCACGCTGTTCAACGTGGTCTGCACCGCATCGATGCTCACGCCGGGGAAGATGCGGCAGTTGATGTTGGCGGTGGCGCGCTGGGGCAGCGCGTTGAGCGCGTGGCCGCCGTCGATCATCGTCACCACGCAGGTCGTGCGCAATTGGCCGACATACGCGGGGTCGGCCGAGATGGTGGCTGCGGCCGCGGCGTCATCCGGATTGGCGCTGAATTTCAACATGGCCTGTGCCAATGGGCCGCTGGTGTGTTCGCCGAGTGCCTTCAGCGAAGCGAGGGTGATGTCGTTGTGCTGCACGGGGAATGCATGTGCCTCGACGTGGTCGAGCGCCTTGTTGAGCCGATAGATCGCATTATCCGGCGTGGGTTCGCTGGAATGACCGCCGGGCGAGGTCACCGTGAGCACGAAGTCTGCGTAGGTTTTCTCGGCTGCCTGAATTTCGTATTCCACCGGCTTGAGTTGATCGTCGAAGGTGCCGCCGCCGGCATCTGCATTGAGCAGGAATTCGGCGTCGTGATAGCGCTTGGCCAGTTCGCGCGTGGAGGCCATCTCGGTCTCCTCGTCACCCGAAAAAACAAGGATCATCTCGCGCCCCGGCACGAAGCCTTCGCGCTTGAAGCGCATCATTGTTTCAACCAGGCTGATGACATCGGTTTTCATGTCGGCGGTTCCGCGGCCGTAGAGGTAGCCGTTTTCCTCGATCAGCGTGAACGGGTCGCGCGTCCAGTCTTTCGGATTCGCCGTGACCACGTCCATATGCGCGGAAAGGAGGATCGGCTTACCCTTGCCGCTGCCGCGGTAATGCGCAACCAGTGCGGCGGTGTGGTCGACCGGAATGATCTCGATGTCCGCTTTCGCAAAACCCGCCGATTCCAGTTTGTCGGCGAGATAGCGGGCCAGCTCGGGAACCTTGTCTTTGCCTTGTTCCGTTTGCGTCGCAATCGCGTGGCGCAACATGTCCATGGTTTCGGGCATCGCATGTGCGGTCGTTTCGGCTGTGGCGTGCGACATCGAAGTGCACGCCAGGGCAATACAGGCGGCTATACACGTGTGGCGGATAGACATGATGTTCCCCGGTGGCAGGTGTGGTTGTCAGACATGGACTAGATGCATCTCGGCGGTTGGCCGATTCTCGGATCAAGGGCGGACTTCGCTCTCGAGGGAGCGCAGCCTGCAGCAAGACCCGAGTCTGACACGGTTTCCTTGGTCGCTTGATCGGGATCGATCCACCGTCGGGATCGATCAAGACTCGCTTGCCGATTGCGCAACAATGACGGCTCTGCATGCGAATTTGCGGCGGCGGGCGAGGGGCTCGTCCGGTCCCAGTCTCCCGATCGAAGTGCATTCGAGCGCGTGCTGCTCTTAGTCGAAACTGGAAACGCATCGCGGCTGAAGCCGCTTCCACAGACAGTTGCTCGCACAAGAAAAGATCAACGCCGCACTCGCACTTCTGCGGGGACCGGCCCCTTGTGGGAGCAATTATCTGTGGGAGCGACTTCAGTCGCGATGCTCGGGGCCACTCGACAAGTGCATCGCGCCTTCCGGCGCTCCCACACGTGAAGTTGGACCCTGTGGGAGCGGCTTCAGCCGCGATGTTCTCCGCGGCGTGTACACCATCCCCACCCAACCCTCCCCTTGAAGGGGAGGGCTGAGGTGCGCGCTGCATGGTGGGAGCGGCTTCAGCCGCGATGCGCGTCTAAGGTTGCAACTGCACATGGTTCGTCGCGCCGGACAGATCGCGGTTGAGGGTGAGCCACAACTCGTTCGCATCGGCACGCAATGACGGGAAGTAGTCGGCATCCGCCGTCAGCATCGTGCCGTTGAGTTTGACCGTCGACGGATAGGCGCTCATGCCGCGCACGATGAGCATCGGATGCTTGAGCGTGTCGCCGGCGCCGACTGCGATGTTGGCGTCGAGCGAGTTGCCGGCTGCGGCGAACGTCAGTGCGCCATAGACCGGGTCGTAGCCGGTAGGTGCGTAGGTAATCGTGTCGACGCGCGCGGGACCCGCAGGACCCGTTGTGGCGACGCTGCCGATACTCGCAGTGATGGTGAGTGTCTGGATTGTCTCGACGTCGCCGCGCTGCGCTTCGACGGGCGCGACGCTGTCCGGTCCGAGCACGACGTAGACCGCATAGCTCTTCTTCGGATAGCCCGGCGCATTCGCGACGACGCCGTCGTGCACGCTGTAGCTCGTCTGGCCGAGGAAGCCGTACGACGTGCCCCAGGTCAGCCGCGCGTTGTTGTTCGATGCACCGACGTCGATCGAGTAGGAATTGGCCTGGTACGGCCAGCTGTCCTGCCACGGCATGGCGTAGGCGCCGCCGGCGTTGCCTTGCGCGCTGGTCTTGTTCCAGTACGCGGTGATGTCATGGTAGAACGCGTTACGCGAGCCGGCATCCTGCTGCGTCATCGTCTGGCTCTGCACGGTCCCCATCGTCGCGTTCGTCGACGTGACCCAGAGCTTCACATACGGCACCGTGTTCGGCACGTTCCAGGTCCATGCACTGTCGAGCGTCACCGGCGTGGTCGTGCTGTTGAACTGCCAGCGGTCGCCCCAGCCGACGCCGCTGATGTCGTTCGCGCCGTTGCCGTCGATGTTCAACTCGCCATACGGGGCGCGCGAATCGTCGAACAGGTAGTCGGCCGGCAACGCGCTCATGTCGTAGGTGATCGACCAGAGCGGATTGTCGCGTCCGGTCGAGAAGGTCCAGTCGATCGTGACCGGCACCGCGCTCGTCGCGCCGCCGGGCGCGGAGCTGCAATGGCGCGGGTAGTTCTGCGTGAAGCGGAAGATCGCATGATGGCGACCCTCGAACACGCGCTGGAACGCGCCGGGCGTACCGTAACCGAGTGGCGAGTCGTCGCCGTTGCAGCCGCCACCGTTGCTCGGCCACGCCGAATGTGAGACGACGTAGCCGAAGCCGCCCTCGCCACCGTTGCCGTAGTTGGTGACGTCGGCAACGCGGGTCGAGTTGTCCGGCATCTGGTAGCGGAATTCGCGCAGCGCGCCGCCGCGGTTCGGATAACCGCCGGGCGCGGTTGGACCGGTTTGCCCGTCGTTGTGCGCGAGCACTGCGACGCGCGGCTTGTTCGCCGCGTCGCGCCAGCTGAAGCGGTCGCTGACCATCGCAGCGACGATAACATCGTGCTCTTCGACGAGACCGTTCACGGCCGGCAGCGAACCTTCGAAGCCGTTGGCGAAAATCGGGTCGATGACGGCCGTGCCCGATTGCAGGTCGATGTCGTCGAAGTAGACGGTTGCCTGCGCAGCGGCTGTGTTGCTCTGAATGTCGAAACGGTCGTAGTTGCCCGAATAGGACAGCGGCGCTTGCGTGATCGGCACCGTCACTTCGCGCCACGTGCCGGCGCCCGCTGCGCCGCCCGCGATGAAGCCGTTGAGATCTGCCTGTCCGACTGTCGCGCACGGGTTGCCCGACGCGCTGCAGTTCGTCTGCAGCACCAGCGTCAGCGCCTGATTGCCGCTGGTGCCGCCGTGAATCCAGAAATGCAGGATCGGGTAGCTGGCCGTCGACAGCAGCCCCGATTCGTGGGTGAACGAAACGGCATTGAAATTGTTGCCGGTGAGCGCGATCGATTGAGTGCCGCCGTGCACCGGTGTCGTGTTGGCGAAGTTGCTGCCGCCGCCGTACGACCAGTTGCTGAAGCCGTTCTGCAGCATGTCGTCGTAAACGACGAGCGGCTGCGCCATGGCCGTGGTCATGGATACGGCGACCAGGAGGGCGAGGCCGGTCAACGTGCGACGGATGGTCATGGCAGGCTCTTGGCTTTCGATACGAGTGTATACGCGATTGTGCGCCTGATCCGGCCATTCGAAGCGGCGCCTGTGGGAGGGGATCAAACCACTCGGGGAAAAACGAGGGGCGCGGTGCGCTTGATTGAGCGCAGCCGGCAGGAAGTCGACTCTCCGGTCTAGCAAACAGTGCGTGGGACCCGTTCGGGCTCCAGGCAGTGTGATCCAAACGGCCACCACCACGCAGGCATATGCCACACACGCGATTTCTGCCAAGCTGTTTCATCGTCTCAAGCGAAGGAGCAGTGCGATGAGCGAGTTCCCTGACGACCAGCAACGCGTGTGGATTGAGCTCGAGCGCGAGGAACCGCGCGTGCAGGCGGTGTTTGATTTTCCGACGAAGACATTCACCCCCGACGGCGAACGTGCGCTGCATGCGAACGAGATCGTGAGCTGGTCAGCGATCTCTGCGTGAAGTGATTCAGCGCCTCGATCGAATTCGGCGGCTCCAAACCACCCCGGGTCTTTTGCGTTGCCGGATTCGCGCCGCGACCATCAAAGAACTTCAAATCGGTCGCAGAAGATGCTGTCGGCGACGTTGCAAGCGTACATGCGTGGAATCTCGTAAGCGCCCAGGTCGCGTCTGCCGAAGGCGTTGATGACGGATGGCAAATCCACGTCGCGCGCACGATTGTCCAGATCGCGCGCGTCGGCTTCGGTCGTCGGCGCGAAGTCGACACCCAGCGATGCTATCTGCAGGTGGTAGTCGCCATTGGCCCCATCGACATAGGTCGGTGCGCCGGCGATGACGCTGCTGCCGGCTGGCAGCGTACTGATGTCGCTCGACAACACATATTTGACCTGCAGGGAGTCGGCGTTACCGCTGTAGGCGAGCGCCAGATTGCCGGGTTGGTCGATGATGCTGTCGGACAGGCTCAGCCCGCCTTCGGCGTGGATCGTGTCGGTGGACAGGATCGCGTTGTTTGCCAGCGTGCAGTTGCTGATGTCGAGATTGCTGCTGCCGATGTTCAGCAACTGGCGACTGAGCTCATTGTCGGTGAGCAAGCAGTTTGATGTGACCGCATCCGCGGCATCGCCGACGAACCGGATCGCATATCCGCCCCGGTTGCCTTGCATGGCGAATCGATTGCCGCGGAAGGTGGACGCTTCGTCGACCCGGATGGCCGCGCCGAGCGTTGCATTGCCTTGTCCATCTGTCGCGTCGTTGCCGTTGATCGTATTGCAGGGCACCCCGGGGGCGCAGCGCAGTGCCGAAGATGGCAAATCGGTACAGCCATTGAGGACCACCAGGCTTCCGGAGGCAAAGGTGGGGTTGGAGTCGGAATTGGCATGGATCGCGCTACCCTCTGCAGCCGAGTTGTTGTCGATGCGGAAATCGAGCGCACACAGGATCGCTTTGCTGTACGTGAATGATCCGATCGTGCCCACATGGCCTTTCATGTAGATCGCACCGCCGCTGCTCGACGCGGAATTGTCCGTGATGCGGACAGGGCGCAACGGATCTGTCGTGAATAAATTGACCTTGGCATCATTGTCTCCGCTGCTGGTGATCGCGATGCCGCCGCCATACTTTGCATCGTTTGAGTAAACGATGCCGACACCCAATCCCGGTGATCCAATATCCGCGTGCGCAGGTCCGACCACATTGAGGCCGCCGCCGTAGCCGTTGGGTGCGTGGTTGAGCGCGATCAGGGTGCTGTCGTGCGTCGCCGACAGGAAACTTTGGCCGTCGATTCGGATGCCGCCGCCGGAGCCTGCCGCGGAGTTGCTGATGATCTGGCTGTAGGCGTCCAGAGTGAGCACGGCCGTACCACCGGAGCCGGTAAAGTTGATGCCGCCGCCATAGTCGGCCATGTTGTTCTTGATGGTCGTTGTGTCCAATACAAGCGAGCCGGTCCCTGCGAATTGAATGCCACCGCCGTAGCCGCCGAGGTTGTTGCCGCTTTCGATGCTCAAATACTGCAGCGTCACATCGCTGTCGCCGTGGACGTGAAGCACGCTGTCGCCGGCGTGGCCAGCACCGCTGATCCTGATGCGCGGCGACGTCGGCGGCGGCGGTTCGAAGAACAAGCCGCAGGCATTGTCGGTTCCCTTGAGGGTCACGCTCTTGCCGTTGATATCCAGGTGCTGGACGGTGTAGGTGTGCTCGCCGGTGATGACAATGAGGCTGTTCGGGCAATCCACGTTGTTGATCGCGGACTGGATGTCGTTGTCCGTGCACTGGGGGTCGCTTGCCGTATCGCCGACATAGCGAAGGCAACTCGCCAACGCAACATGCGTGCCGATGAGCAGGAAGCCCGCGAGCGGGACCATGATGCGACGGATGGATGTGGACATGACGCGTTTCCAAACCACGACACAAGGCGGGCCAACTACAAGAAACGTGTTTTTTCGCGAAACTTGGACATGATCCGTCGTCGAGTGGAAAATGCGCGTTGTTGCGCGGCTATCGGCAAGCGCTTGCTTGCCGATAGCCGCGAGCATTCGATCCCGTCCGGTCGATGAAATTCGACGGCTGCCAGAGGTTCCTGATGTAGGTCGTTCACCCGTCCGAGCAGGACATCTGCGCTGTCCGGCGCCGCGCGATGAAGGGCGCACAAGTTCACGGCGAAACCCGAAGACGCATGATTTTCCATAGTGGGAGAAGTATCCCGCGGCCATGCCCTGTGCCCGGAATTTCGGGATCACAGGCTCACTGTTCTCGACCACCGGGAGAGTCTCTCGGACCATGCCTCATCATCTACTGGAGTACCGTCGAGGGCCGCGGTACCGTGTCCTCCTCACGTTGAGGGAAAACTGCCATGAAGCGGGCTCACATCGCCGTGCTGATTTCGCTGCTCGCCGGTTCGCGTTTGCTGTTTGCGGAGGAAGAGCGCGCGCATCCGCGTCCGGACCAGCTCGGCTCGGTCACGTTCCCGACCTCATGCTCCGCGAGCGTGCAGGGACCGTTCGAGCATGCGCTCGCATTGCTGCATTCGTTTGCCTACGACGCGTCCGAGCAAGCGTTTCGCACCGTCGCTGCTGCCGATGCAAACTGCGCGATTGCGCACTGGGGCATCGCGATGTCGTATTTCCATCAGTTATGGAGTCCGCCAGACGCCGAAGATCTCGCGAAGGGACTATCCGAACTCGATCGCGCGCAAAAAGTCGCCAACGGGACGGCACGCGAGCGCGCGTTCATCGAAGCCGCTTCGATGTACTTCCGTGATTCGGAACACCGGTCGTCCTCGGTCCGCGCAAAGGCCTACGAACAATCGATGTCCGAGGTCGCCGCAAAATTCCCCGAAGACGTTGAAGCGCAGATTTTCCATGCGCTCGCGCTGATTGCGACTGCGCCACCGACCGACCGCAAGCACGCGAACCAGAAGCGTGCAGCGAACATCCTCGAACCTCTGTACCGGCGTTATCCGCAGCACCCCGGCCTGGCCCACTACTTGATCCACGCCTACGACAGCGCCGATCTCGCCGTGCAAGGGCTCGCCGCCGCGCGCTCGTACGCGAAGATCGCGCCGTCCGCGCCGCATGCGCTGCACATGCCCTCGCACATCTTCACGCGGCTCGGCTACTGGAACGACTCGATTGCGTCGAACCGCGCCGCGCGCGAGGCTGCCCACAAGGCCGGCGACATCGGCGAAGAGCTGCACGCGATGGACTACCTCACGTACGCGTATCTGCAACGCGGGCGCAGCGCGGACGCCGAGCGCGTCATCGACGATCTTCACGCGATGGGCGATCTCTCCGCAGCGAAGTTCAAGATCGGCTACGCGGCCAACGCAATGCCGGTGCGCCTTGCGATTGAGCGTCAGCGGTGGGATGCAGCCGCCGCGCTCGAACCGCTGCGGCACTCAGAAACGCATGTCGCCGCCATCGTTTACTGGGCGCGCGCCATCGGCAGTGCGCGCGGCGGTCACCCGGAGGCGGCCGGCGTCGACATCGCAAAGATTGATGCATGTCGCGATCAGCTCACGGCCGCAGGCAACACCTATTGGGCGACGCAGGCCGACGTGCTGGGTGAATCGGCGCGCGCGTGGCAGTTGCAAGCAAGAGGGCAGGGTAACGCTGCAGTACAGCAGCTTCGCGCTGCCGCCGACCAGGAGGACCTGCTCGAGAAACTCCCCGTCACGCCGGGCCCGATCGTGCCCGCGCGCGAACAACTCGCGCAGCTTTTGCTCGCACTCAATCGTCCGAAGGATGCCTTGCGCGAATTCCAGGCCGCGCTGATCGCAGCCCCGGGCCGGCGAGGTGCATTGACCGGCGGCGCGCGGGCCGCAGAGCGCGCCGGAGATGCGCATGCCGCGGCAATCCTTCGTGCGAAGCTGCGATAACGAAGCGGAACAATGGTCGGTTTGAATTTGAGGATCTCGTGAAAGGCCGCGTTACGTGCGGCTAGCGGAGGGTGGTTGCGGCGTAGGCCGCAATGCCTGTTGCTTAGTGTGCGACACCATCCCCAGCTAAAACTTCCCCTTGAAGGGGAGGACTTCAACGCAACGCGCTTCGGCCCTCCCCCTTCAAGGTGGAAAGTTGGGCGGGGGTGGTTTCGCCTGAGTCATTCCGCGTCAAGCATCGCGCCTGAAGCCGCTCCAGCAAAGAAGTGCGTGCTCCGCAGATCCCGACTACACAGCAAGCGACGCACTCAAGTCCTCCCCTACAAGGGCAGAGTTGCGTGGGGATGATGTTTGCTCGGTGCCGCGGCGGCCGCATCTAGACGATTGCGATTTGGCGACCGCGCCTCAGTGGGAGGGGCTTCAGCTGCGATGCGATCGATGCATTGATCTCGTGAGAGCGCCTTCAGAAAAGCGTGACGGCGAGCTGGTGGCCATACAGCAAAACAGCCATCCAGTTGAATTTCGCCGATGGATCCGTTGTCTGGGCCGCGCGCCTGACGTCGTTTGGAAAATCAATCGTCGGAGCGGGTGCGTGGACGACCGACAACGGCAACAGCGTGACGTCATTTCAGGTGTCGGCGCTGAAGAAGCGCTGCGATCCGTGACGCGCTTGGTGGATTCACGGAAATATTGAATCCGTTCGATTCGTTTTGTGCCGTGCGCACACGCGATCCGCTCAGCCCTGATACGGGGGTTACGAGTGCGCAGCATCTGCCACACGAATGATCGGTTCGAGATGAATTTCGAGGTGCGTGCGCGTCTCGGGCAACGTGTGTGAATCCGACAGCCTGGTTGCCGATGAGCCTGCGACGACGATGCGCGACGGTGCGACGCCGGCGCCTGCGAGGTGTCGTGCGATGGCGAGCGCGCGCTGCTCGACCAACCGGATATCGGGTTCGCCGTCAGCCAGATCATCCGGTGACGCCTTCACGGCAACCAGCATCATGCGGTACTCGACGAGCACCTTCGCGATCGGCGCGAGCATCTCGCGAATGGCGGGAGTAATGACCGCACTGCCGGCATCGAAGTCGAGGCGCGCGGAGAGATCGAGGATCAGGTCGTTGCCTTGTCGGCCGACAACGATACCGACCTGGTTGCTCGCGACTTCCTTCAGGCGGCCCTGCAGCACGTCGATGTAGTAGCCGACCTCCTCGGGTGACAACGCGTCCGCCGCATCCTTCGCGAGCGCCGCTTTGATGCGGCGTTTTCCTTCGTCGAATGCGCGCTCGCCGAGTACGATCGGACCCTTGGTCGGCGCGACGCCCGGCGCGGTCTTCGGCTTCGCGGAATGGGCGGGCGGAAGCGGCGAGGGCTTCGACGGGATCGATGCGGGCACCGGCGCATCAGGCCGGATTGCAGGCTTGGAACAGGCGGCGAGCGCAAGCACGATCGCGCAGAGCGCGCCCATCGCGATGAAGTCAAACGCACTACGTTGCGCGGGTGGTCGTGGCATGGGTCGTCGTATCCAGATCGAACGTCGAGACGAACCCGACCGAGTCGGGATCGGATGGATTGTTGGCGCGCAGGTAGTTGAGCAGATGCTCAATCGACAGCGGTTTGCTGAAAAGATAACCCTGCCCAAACAGCACGCCATGCTCGATCAGCCAGTCGCGCTGCGCCGGCGTTTCGACGCCCTCGGCTACGGTGGCGAGATTGAGCGAACGCGCCATTTCGATCACGTGCGTGACCACGTGGCTGGTGGCGGCCTTGGTGCCGATCGCGTCGACGAACGTCTTGTCGATCTTGAGCAGGTCAAGCTCGAACGATTGCAGATACGACAGCGACGAATAGCCGGTACCGAAATCGTCCACCGCCACCTGATGGCCCATGCTGCGCAGGTTGCGAATCAGCGAGCGCGACACTTCGGTGTTGAGCAGTGCGCGCTCCGTGATCTCGAGCTTTACACTGCCGGCCGGCAACCGCGCCAGGGCCAGAGTGGCCGTCAGTTCGCGGCCGGTCGAATCGTTTTTGAGATCGCCCGCGCCGAGATTGATATTGACGCTCATATCGGGGAATTCGGCAAGGATGCGCTGCAGGTCGTGCACGACGATGCGCATCACGGCACGCGTGACTTCGTGGATGAAGCCGCCGTCTTCCGCGACCGGCACGAACACGCTCGGGCTTACCGCATCGCCATCGGCGCGTTTCCAGCGGGCGAGTGCCTCCATGCCGATGCAGCGCCGCGAGGCGAGATCGACGACCGGCTGGTATTGCACCCATATGTGGCCTGCGGCGAGGGCTTCACGTAGCTGGGATGTCATGCTGAGCCGGTTGCGCGAGATGCGCGTCATGAAGTGGATCCACGCGAACAGCAACAGCAATCCGAGGCTCGTGCCGATCGCGAGCATCTGCGCATGGCGCGTGATGAAATTGTCGAGTGGCTCGCGCGCGACGATGTCGATCGGCAGGATCGCATTGCGCGAGTAGCGCGAGATTACCTGGCCGTGCTCGCGATCGACACTCACGCCGATCGGCAGCGTACTTGGCGCGGGCAGCGTCGCATCCCAAGGAATTGCAGACAGGCGCAAATTCTCGACCCACAATGCTGCTTGCCGATCCTTCATCGTTGCGCTGCCGAGCAGCATGCGCGGATCGATCGCCACATCGTGGTCGCCGTGGCGCATCAGGAACAACTGCACGTCGCCGACCTGCGTCTGAGGACTCGGCCACCACGCGATCACGCCGCTGTTGTAGATGTGATCCGCGTGCGCCGGCTTGAGCACACCCTGCGCGAGGAAACCAACTCCGCAGAGCCGATCGTTCGCCTGCCAGTATCCGATCGCACGGACATAGGGGCGCGAAATCGCCGCCTCCTCCAACGCCCTCAGATGTTCCTTCGAGCAGCGCGAGTCCGGCAACTTGTCAAACGCATCCAGCATGTCGCGCGTGTCGACGATGAGGCGTTCGGTCGACTGCCCAAGCGACGCCGCAAGACCACCCGCATACGCTTCCTCGGACGAGATCGACTCCTGCCACAACAGCGCCGCGACCGCCACGAACAACACCACGACTCCGGCAATAGCCACCAGGGTCGAGAAGATGAGGATTTTTCGGGTGCGGAACATGGGTGGCGGGTTCAGCGAGCGGCCAGGGCGAAACGGGTGGGTGATCGGTGCGCGTCGACTTGCGGCAAGGAATCGTTCGCCGTCGTGGTCTGGCTTTGGTGACCTCGATGCATGGCCGTTTCTCGCGATAAAACGTATTGGTGGGTCTTGCCCACTGTCCCATGTGAAGGAATTTACGCGGGCTAGCGGTCCGAGAGACGAGAGTACCGCAACCGCGTTTCATCCAGAGACAGCGCCCGCGAACTGGCCGCAATCCAATGATCTGCGAACAACCTGCGGCAATTGCCGTGACATCCACTTGACTCCTTGTTGACAGATTGCGACTGGCATCCTGAACGTACGCGCTCCCAAGCGTGCGGCGGCGTGCAGCGGCGTGCGGGTCAGGGTGTCGAGCTGGCGCTTCTGGTGCCGCTGCGCATCATCGCCGTGGATGTTCGAGTTTCAGGCGCAACAGTTTGATGGTGAAGTGGTCGCGATGAAGCTCGACCCGATTCGGCGCACGGGAGTGCTGTCAAATGTTGCAGCGGGTGCGAGGAGGGGAAGGACCTGTGATTTCGATCAAGGCTCTGTTCGCCCGTAACTACCCGAGAACGTCACGTTCATTCCTCCGCAACCAAAGTCATCCTTGACCATCAATGCTCCGTCTCTCCACTGCACGTCGACGATGCAGTCATATCCACCTTCTGCCACAGGTGGCGAGTTTCCCTGACCTGCGACGAAGTGGATGGCATACCCGGTGAGGCGCACGGAGGTGCGCTCGATTTCTCCCGTATGCACGCCTCCGTTATCGACGCGCGCTGGATCGTGTCCGCCCCACGAGGCATCGCCTTCGATTTCGATGCGGCGACTGTCCAGACGTCGGATGTGCAGGTCTGCCTGGTCATCGCGCACCCAGTGGCCGACCCAGTCGTTGACCGTCGGAACTGTTCCGGAGCCGTGAAAATCCAGCGCGCCGGCTCGTAAGTGTCCCGCGGTCACCTTGCCTTTCTTTGAGGTGTACATCGCGCAAACGAAATCGGTGGTTCGCCGCCAGGCAAGTACGTTGTCGCCGGAAACGAGATAGCCCTTGTCGTTGCAGGCAACCTCCGCGGACGGACATTGCGCATCTTGGCTTCGGGACTTCAGGAAATGGACACGTGCAGGATCACTCTTCACGGTTGCGGACCACGCCGGCTCCTCTGGCGCGGGGCCCCGCGGATCGCAGATACCCTCCTGTGATGGGGCATGTGCGACGGAAAGGCAAAAACCGGAAGTGGGGCCAACAAGTCCTCCGATCGCTGCGAGCGTGCAGGTCAGGTAGCTTCGTGGGCCCATGGTCGCGTCTCCCGTATTTTTCAGATGAGCCGGAACTTGGTTTCGATCAGGATCGGATTCGATCGGGGTCAAGTTCACTTCTTTCAAGCAGCAAGCCGAGGGTGCTCTGCGCTTGATCGCATTCTTCGCTGGGCTCTCACCACGGGACGTCACGCCCGTCCCAGGCAATGAAGCGGCCGCTGTCTGCTGGCGTGCAGGCGGCAATGATCTGGAGCAGTTGCTGGCTGGCGCGCTCGACGCTGAACAGCTTTTCGGCGGGGACATTGGTTTGGAACGGCACCGACAACGGCGTATCGACGGTTCCTGGGTGCAGCAGCAGGCAGCAGGCTTTCGGGTTGCGACGGGAGAGTTCGATCGAGAACGTTCGGATCAACTGGTTCTGCGCGGCTTTGGCCGCGCGATAGGCGTACCAGCCACCGAGCCAGTTGTCGCCGATCGATCCGACCCGTGCCGAGATCGATGCAAATACCGAACCTTCGTCGCGATCGAGCAGCGGCATCAACGCGCGGCCGAGCAGGATCGGCGCGAACGCGTTGATCGCGAACGAGCGTTGCAGCGCGTCGAGAGTGAGTTGATTGATCGACCTTTCGGGGCGCAAAGCGTCATCATGAAGCATGCCCGCGGCGTTGACGACGAGATGCAGCCGGTCGTGGCGAGCACGCACGCGTTCGACCATTGCGGCGGTGGCGGTCTCGTCGGTGAGGTCCGCGTCGATCGTGTGCAACCGATCGCGATCGCATCGGCTACCCAGTTCGGCGAGAGCCTCATTGGCGCCGGCGTGGCGGGACACCGCTGTCACCGTCGCTACGTGCTGATTGACGACCAGTTCGCGCACGAGACCCAGACCGATACCCGAACTCGCACCCGTCACCAACACGTGTGCAGCGCGTTTCAGGCCTGCAACGGGTGGCGTGGAAGGATTGAACATCATTGAGCTGTATCCCTGCCGGCGAACCCGCGCCCGGCCGGGTGTGCCTCAGCTGTCTGGTGCATCGATCGGGTGCATCGAATCCACTTGATGATTCGCATGATGTCCATTCGGTCATTGAAGCGACGCGTCGAGGTTTGGCCGCGCCGCCAGGCTTCGCTATTCTCGAATCCGCTGGCCACTTGGCCTGAACGTGAACTAGCAGAGGGCATCATGCAGGACGCGCACTATCTAGATGATCTTCGTAGCCGCTTCAATGCCGGGGAAGAGATTGAATTCGTTTACTTCTGGGGAGACGAACCGGGCAAGAACGGTGTTTCCGCATCATGCCTCAGTCAGTGGTATGGCGCTCCATTCGTTGTGGACGGCAGTCTCTATCCGACGGCGGAGCACTTCATGATGGCGCAAAAAGCGTCATTGTTTGGAGATCATGCAACGCGGGAGCGTGTGCTTCAGGCGGCAACTCCAGAAGCGGCAAAAGCGTTGGGCCGGCAGGTGCAGGGATTCGATGAAAACATTTGGCTGAAAAACAGATTTGCTATCGTTGTCCGAGCAAACGAAGCGAAGTTTTCGCAAAACGCTGAACTGCGACGATTTCTTGTGCAAACCGGATCACGCATTCTCGTCGAGGCGAGTCCGGTCGACAGGATCTGGGGAATCGGCCTCGCCCAGGACGATGACAGGACGAACAATCCGAATCTGTGGCGTGGTCTCAATCTTTTGGGGTTTGCCTTGATGCAGGTCCGCGCCACCGCCGAGCCATGCACCCACGTGTAGGAAAAGCTACGAACGATATGTTTGTGGAAAAGGGGGTAGGGCCATAGCTAAGGGTAAAAAGTGAATGTGTTCCCTGTTTGGACCGCTATGCTCACATCGGCGTTCTACCGACAGCGATGGGTCGACGAGAGTCAGAGTCTTTTCAAGCCCGCAACCGGGATCCGCTGCATGGCGGTCCAAGACCTGGTTCTAGCTGAGACTTGGCTCACTGATGTCCTGGCTGCATGGCCAGCCCCGTCCAGTGGGCTGGGCCTGGAACAAAATGAATCAGGGCCGCACAGTCACGGCGAGGATTCAAAGCCGTTGCGAAACACCACATCATCCGCCACGTAGAGTTCTGCGCTTTTCAGCGGATTGTCACCCGCGCCCCAGCCGCCGGTCACCAGCACGTTGCCATTGTTCAACAAGGTCGCGCCGAATACCTTGCGCGGCGTGATCATCGCGTTGGTGGACGTCCAGCTGGCGGATCCCGCGTTATAAATCTCCGCACTCGCGAGAAATACCGAATTGCTGCCTTCGCCGCCAGCCACCAATACGTTGCCGCCAGGCAACAGGGTTGCACTCTGCAGCCAGCGTCCGGTGTTGAGCGGGGCGGTCAAAGCCCAGGTGTTCGTGGCCGGATCGTACAACTCCGTGGTGGCCGGTTTGCTGTTGGATTGCCCGGGCCCGCCCACCGCGAGCACCCTAGCATTGCCGAGCAAGGTGAGGGTGTGCCCGTCGCGAGCTTCGGTCATGTTCGCCGCCGAGCTCCAGCTGTTGGCTGCCGGGTCATACAGTTCGGCGCTGATGAAGTAGTTGCCGGAGTTATACCCACCACTGAGCAGCACCTTGCCGTTCGCCAACAACACGG
>JBDSNK010000071.1:0-3400 GCA_039915385.1 Dokdonella sp. | reverse complement strand
TGCGCGCATTGTCGCCGAACCCCGAACACGCGCTGCTGCGGCTGCAAACCGAAGCCGAACGCGCCGACACGATGATTGAGCTCGGCGACCTGAAGACTGCGGCCGCGCTGGCTGACGACGCCAGCGGAAAAGCCCGCGCCCTCGCTCGCGTCAGCGCGGACAAGCGGGCGCAATTCCTGCACACGCAAGCCCGCGTTGCGCTCGCCCAGCGCGATTTCGTGGGAGCAAAACGATTCAGCGATGCAGAGCTGGCGCTGGTGCGTGACACGGAGGTGTCTTCCACTGTCCTGTTCAACGCGTTGTTGACGGCAGGCGGCGCCCGATGGGGGCTTTCCGACTATGACGGTGCGCAAGCAGAATTTCTGGAAAGTCTCGAGATTGCATTGCGCGACGCAGCGCCGGACGACATGGACGTTGCGCGCGCACGCGCCAATATGGGTTTGATCCTGCAAGCCACGTCGCACTTCGCGCAAGCGCAGACGATGTACGAACAGATATTGGCGACGTATCAGAAAGTGCTCGGTCCCGATCATCCGAGCACGATGGCGGTACGGCGCGATCTGGGGCTCAGCTACTACCATCAGGGACTGTATGCGAAAGCGCGCACAATGCTCGAACAAGTGCTCGCCGCGCAGCGCATCAAATTCGGCAACGAACATCCTGCGCTTGCCGGGACCGAGATCAATCTCGGACTGGTGCTCACCGATAGCGGCGAACTGCCCGAGGCGGATCGCATACTCGGCGACGCGCTGGACATCTTCGAGAAAAAGTACGGCCGCGAGCACCAGGGCGCGACCATCGCACTCGGCAATATCGCGGTCGTGCACATGCTGCGCGGTGACCTCGACCGCGCGGCTGCCGAGCTGAGCGAAGTCATGCAGCGGGAGAACAAGCCGGGCGCGATCGATCCGGACGGCTTCGTCACCCTCTATCGTCTAGGAGAGGTGAAACGGCGGCAGGCGAAAGCCGCAGCGGCCATGGAACTCGAACGCAAGGCGCTCATCGGTGCGCAAAGGGTTCGCGGCGAAAGCAGCCGCTACACCGCGATGGCGCACCACCTGCTCGCGCTGTCATTGCGCGATTCAGGCGACGGTGCAGGTGCCGAGCGAGAGCTGCGCGCGGCGCTCGCTTCGTACGCTTCCTACATTCCACAGGCCGAACACCCGCTTGCCGCAACCGTGCGTTACGACCTTGCGCTGCTCTTGATCCAGCACGCCGCCAGTCGCGACGAAGGCTTGCGACTGCTCACGGAAGCGGTCGCCCTGCGCGAGAAGTTCCTCGGCGTCGATGAGCCACGCACGCAAGCCGCGCGCGATGCGCTGACCAAGGCGCGCCGTTCTGCCAAGGCATGATGCACCATAGCGTCTACTTGCCCGATCGGCTGCGGTGACGCGGCGCGTGATTTCGCCGACTATAGGCGAACCCCTCCCATCCCGGATCGCGCAGTTCAGCGCGGTCGCCGACTATCGAGCCCAGACCCATGCAGACTTTTCCCGCGATTTCACTCATCGGCGCACCCACCGATATCGGCGCCGGCGACCGTGGCGCCTCAATGGGCCCCGAAGCGATGCGGGTGGCCGGCCTGGCCGAAGCACTCGTTGCGCGCGGTCTCGACGTAATCGATCGCGGCAATCTTTCCGGACCGTTCAATCCTTGGCAACCCCCGGTCGATGGGTATCGTCATCTGGATGATGTGGTCGCCTGGAATCGCGCGGTAATGCAGGCGGTGGGTGCCGAGCTGGCGCAGGATCGCCTGCCGATCCTGCTCGGCGGCGACCATTGTCTGGCCATCGGCTCGATCGGCGCGGTCGCACGCCATTGCCGCGAGAACGGCAAGCGTCTCACCGTGCTCTGGCTCGATGCGCACGCGGATTTCAACACGAGTTCGATTACGCCGTCCGGCAACGTCCACGGCATGCCGGTTGCCTGCCTGTGCGGCTTCGGTCCGCACGCGTTGACCGAACTGAGTGGCAGCTCGCCGGCGATCACACCCGATCGCATCCGCCAGATCGGCATTCGCTCCGTCGATGCGGGCGAGCGCAAGCTCGTGCGCGATGTCGGCCTGGAGATCTTCGACATGCGCTACATCGACGAAGTCGGAATGAAGCGCGTGATGGAAGAGGTGCTGTTGAATATCGGCGAAAGGGATCACCTGCACGTGAGCTTCGACATCGACTTCCTCGATCCCTCGATCGCGCCCGGCGTCGGCACCACCATTCCGGGCGGACCGACCTACCGCGAAGCTCAGCTGTGCATGGAGATGATCGCCGACTGCGGCCGTCTCGGTTCGCTCGACATCATGGAGCTCAATCCTTCGCTTGACGTGCGCAACCAGACCGCAAAAGTCGCGGTCGACCTGGTCGAGAGCCTGTTCGGCAAGTCGACCCTGATGCGCGATTGAGCAGCCAGCGCTGACGCACGAATTCTACTGCCGCCGATTGTCCCCCGTACGATGGACATGAGGCGGCGATATCGGCGATAACGTCGCCGACCGCATCTTCGGGGAAGCGTTCCATGGAGTGGCTGCTGCTGGTACCGATGATCCTGCTGCTGGCCGTGTTCGGCTATCGGCGTGCGCGGCGTGCTGGCGAGGCGCCGGTGCCGGCGCCTGCCGCGCCAAATGCGGCCGGGGCCGAGGTCGACGACGAGTTGCGCGAGATCTTCCTGCTCGAGGCGCGCGGCGAGATTGGCAACCTGCGCCGTGGCTTGCCGCGCTGGCGCATGCAGCCGGACGACGTGGCGCGCGCGGTGCCACTGCGGCGCGCGTTCCACACGCTCAAAGGTAGTGGTCGACTGGTCGGCGCGCTCGCGCTCGGCGAGTTCAGCGCCAGGATCGAACAAGTGCTGCTGCTCGTGATCGACGGCGTACTCGCACCGCGTCCCGACGTGATCGATGTCGTCACACACGCCGTTGCTGTACTGCCAGGGCTCGTTGGCGAGTTTGCCGGCGAGCGCCGCGCGGGCACCCACGTGACGGCGATCGCGCAAGCGGCCGAGCGGATCGTTGCCGAGATGGGATCCACAGGAGCGGCGTCAGATTTGTTGGGCTGAAAGCATCGATCAAAAAACCCCTGTCCCCAGCCAGCCGTTTTTAGCCGTTCAAGCGCGACTGTCTGACAAAGCGAAGACACATTTTTCAGTATTAACTTTCTGCTGTGCCTCGGCTCGCTTGACAGCGTGGGGCTCAATCCATCGCTTGACGTGCGCGCGCAAGCCGCGGTCGGCCGGGTCGAAAACTTGGCCGCCAAGCTGAGGCTGATGCGCGATTGAGCACCTAACGAAGCTGTAGAAAAACTGGCCCCGATCTTGCTCGCATATAGCGAGGCGATCAAGGGAGTCGGCGATGGCGCGGTACAAGGTGGTGGACATGAGTCCACGGCTGCTGCCGGTGGACTTGGAA
>JBDSNK010000363.1:0-3971 GCA_039915385.1 Dokdonella sp. | reverse complement strand
CCCCAATTGCTGATACAGCAATAGAAAATCCGTCGGACTCATTCCCAGCATCCCCCAGCAGCCCGGGCTCGGCGTTGGAGCATTCGCACGGGCCTTCAGCAGCGAAGTATACAGGGATGCCGATTGGCACCGCGACCAACTGGGCGGGCGTCCCTGAAACCAGTCAGCGACTCGACATGTGCAGGCCTTCAAATTGGTCACGTTTGCGTTTGCGCGCGAATATGAACCCGGCGACTTTTTGCGGACTTGCGTCTCGTTTGAACTCAGTATTTTAGCGATTTGAATCACGCCTGGCAGGCCTTTGCTATCGTAGTGATACGTCCGTCACATCGAAGAAAAATGACGTCTATAAACTTTCACTCCCCTGAATCGCAACGCAAAAACAAGTGTCGCCGGTATCCATCGCGATGATGAATATCACGTGGTTTTTGCAAGCACGGATGCGTGTGGCGGTTTTTCTGGAGAACGATCAAGCAACAGCAAGGTTGATTTTCGAATGAGGAATCTGGTCCGTTTCGTCGCCGCAATCGCCACTCTCGCCGTGTCGTCGAGTGCAGTTGCAGCCATCAATATCGATCTCTCGTACGTCGATACCGGCTCTGCAAACTACACGCGATTCAAGTCATACGTAGACGGCGCGGTCGCGCATCCGACCAATCTTCCGTACTTGTTTGCAGCGGCCGATGCCGCCTGGTTGTACAAGCTGGTCGGGCAGGCGCAGTACTGCACCCTTGCCGTTTCGTTGGTGGATGCCCAGGTAACGGCTGCCGAGCAGGCTATCTCCGGCGGCGGTGTGCCGGTGGTCGCAGGCGATTCCTACCTCAATTCCGGCTCGATGATCGCCGACCTCTCCTTGACCTACGATTGGTGTGCTGCGCAGACCACGTCGTTGCAGCGCACGCGCTGGTCGGCGTACGCGGAACAGACCGTCCACAACATCTGGAACTACAACACCGCGACCTGGGGCGGCGTCTCGCACCCGTGGACGGGCTGGTCGACGGACAACCCTGGCGACAACTACTACTACAGTTTCCTTGCCGCGACGATGTACTGGGCGCTGGCCAGCAACAGCAATTCCTGGAAGACCTTCCTGACGTCGCAGAAGATCCCGCTGCTGGAAACCTATTTCACGAACCTGCCCGATGGCGGCAGCCGCGAAGGTACCGGTTACGGCGTATCGCACAAGAACCTGTTCCTGCTGTACCGCATCTGGCGCGACAGCACCACGCAGAACATGGCCGATGCCAATACGCACCTGACCGACAGCATCCTCTACTGGACGCATGCCACGGTACCGACACTCGACCGTTTCGCGCCGTTCGGCGACCAGTCGCGCTCTTCGTTGCCCATACTCTATGACTATCACCGTCATTTGATGCTTGAAGCGCGCAGGATGACCGACAACACGAGTGCGGCCAGCATCGCGTCGTGGTGGCTGACCCACATCTCCGTGCCGAAGATGACGAGCAGCTTCAACTACCGCTACGACTTGCTGCCGGCAGGTACCAACGGCGTGGCGCCGGCGGACCTGGTCTATCACGCAACCGGCACGGGCCATTTGTTCGCACGCACTGGCTGGGATACGGGCGCCATGTGGCTGGCGTTCGCGGCTGGCCCTTACGTGGAGAGCCATGCGCACCAGGATCAAGGTGCCTTCACGCTGTTCCAGGGCGACTGGCTGGCGGTGACCGAGAACATCTTCAGCCACAGCGGCATCCAGCAAGGTACCAACGTTGCGAACGTCGTGCGTTTCTCCAAAAACGGCACCACGATCGCACAAAAGGTGGGCACCACTTCGACCATGACGGTCAACAGTGTCGGCGTCGCCGGAGCCGTTAACGCCACCGCAAATCTGGCGCCGGCCTACGCGAGCAACTCCGGTGTGCATGCGTGGTCGCGCACTATCGATTTCGCCAACCGCAGCCTGACGGTGCATGACACGTTCCAGGTTGACGCGGGCGTCCTGTCCACGTTCCAGATCAATGTGCCGACACAGCCGACCGTCAGCGGCAGCACGATCCAGGCGGGAGCCATGCAGATCCATGTGCTGACGCCGGCCAACCCGACCATCACCCTGGTCCAGTGGTCGACGCAGGACAGCGACTACAATTCCGGCTGGCGCATCGACATCACCGGCACCGGCAGTGAATTCGTCGTGCAGATGGCGACCGCGGCACCGTCCGAACTGATCTTAAAGAACGGCTTCGATTGAGACGGTGAAGGACGTTGCTGGCAGCACAACCTGCGCCAGCTGGTCGCGAAGCGCGTAGGAAAAAAAGGGGGCGCTGTAGGCGCTCCCTCTTTTTTGTGGTGATTGATGGCCTTCGCGCATCCCGTCGCAATTGTGCAATCGTCCGCGCACGTGCACATTCAAGCCCGTGCACCAGGTGCGAGCACCGCTAAAATGATGGACACCTGCGGGGGCTCCGATGCATCCTTCCCGCTTCTGCGGGGCGATTCGATGGCCTGATATCGCGGCGTTCGGCGCGATGGCACGGACGGGTTCGGGCTATCAATCAAGCGGACAGGACGACCCATGTCGGGGAAGTTGCAACTCGGTGCATCCAGTCAAAACCGCGGCAAACGCCAGAAGCTCGCGCATCTGGTCGGCGGTCTGGGCCTGCTACCCCTCGTGCAGCGCGTTCGCAACGTCGTCCGCACCGAGCTCAGAATCCTCGCCTATCACCGTGTCCGCGATGTCGTCGAGGAAGAATTCGATTTCGACCTTGCGCTGGTCAGTGCTACGCCGGAACAGTTCAGGGCCCAGGTCGCCTGGCTGAAAAAAGAGTACACGCCGATTCGTCTGTGCGACGTCATCGACGTCATCGCCGCCGGACGACCATTGCCGCCAAAGGCGGTCGTGATCACCTTCGATGATGGCTACGACGACAACTATCACGTCGCCTTTCCGATTCTGCGCGAATTCGGCGTTCCGGCAACGTTCTTCGTTTCCACCGGCTACATCGACAGCGGCGCGTCGTATGCGTACGACTGGCTCGTGCACTTGTTCCATCGCAGCGGCGCAAGTCGCGTTGTGATCCCGGAGCTGCGCGTAGACACGTCGATGCCGCCCGATCGGTGTGAGCGTGCCGCGCTGGCAGAGCGCGTGCTGGACCGTATCAAGGCACTGCCGGAAATCCAGCAGGCTGCGATCATTGGGCGGCTCGAGGACGAATGGTCGATTCCACGGAAGCCACATGCGGACTCACGGCCGATGAATTGGGGTCAATTGCGTGAAATGCACGCAGCGGGCATGGAAATCGGTTCGCATGGCGTCCACCACTGGATGCTGGCGCAATTGCCGCACGATGAGATGGCGGCGGAGCTGGCGGGGTCGCGGTCGACGCTCGAACGCGAGCTCGAATCGCCTGCACAGGTCATTTCCTATCCCGTCGGCGGTCCGGACGCTTACAATGACGCAGTAATTGCCGAGGCGCGCGCGCAGAAGTTCGCCATCGGCTGCAGCTATGTAAGCGGCAGCAATCCGTGGCCGCTGGTCGATCCTTACGCGTTGTTGCGCCTGCCCGTTGAGCGATACATGGACCCCGTCTGGTTCAAGGGCATGCTGGCGTGGCCGGAACTCTTCAGCCACCGATCGCGTCGGCGCGCGGGCTGAGCCAGAGGCCCCAGCTTGATGATGTTTATCCTCGTCTACATCGTGCTGGTCATCGTACGGCCGCAGGAATATCCCGCGCTCGTCGACATGGGCTTGCCCCTGCTTTCAGGCGCGTTGGCCGCCGCCATGCTTGCGTGGCTCATCAATGGGCGCAAGACGTTCGCCCAACCGCAATACATGCTCGTGTTCGCGTTCTTCGTGGTGACGGTGATATCCATTGCGGTCAATGGATGGGTCGGTGGTGCGATCGAGCAGGCCACCGAGTTCGCGCCGACCGTGATCGCCTTCGTGTTGCTCGCCAACGCGCTCACCACGCACAAACGCATGATCGTCACGATGCAGGTATTCGTGTTGT
>JBDSNK010000266.1:0-5494 GCA_039915385.1 Dokdonella sp. | reverse complement strand
GCAAACTGATCGAGATTCGCTTTAGCCAACAACGAAATGGGACGATTCATTTGTTGAAACTCCGAGAAATTGGAAACATTGACAAGCAAAAACGCGACGAAACAGACGGCTCGGAGGAACTGTTTTTTGCGCGCGCCCAGCGCACCCGAACTTCCCACGATCGACACGATTCCCTCCCTTGACCTGGGTTGCTGATCAAAACGGGGCGAATGTCTTGAACATGGCATCCCTCCGTCACACGGCTCGCTCTGATCGGCAGCCAGCTACGCCCGCTGCTTCATGCGTCAGCACTCTCTCTGTTAGTTCGCAATTTGGCGACAATGATGATCACGGCCACGGGATCCAGGTTCGCGGGCTCATGATTTCGTCGGATTTTGCGCGTGACTGGGCGCTAACCGGGCTGCGGAGAATTGGCGACCCGCCATGTCAGCCTTCGGTTCCAAACGGTGGCGATGACTCAAGCGAAGCGATTCACCTGTTGAAGGTGAGGGTTCACTTGAAGCAGGCGGCCGAGACTGTTCGCGCGGCTCCGACGAGCACCGTGATCGCGCTCCGGGGTTGCAATCCCACCCGGGCAACCTTGGGTGAAATCAATGACCACTTTCGCCTCGCACCGGCACGGTTCGTTCTGGCACAGAAAGCCCCAGGGTCTTCGCCAGCTCAAGCTGATTGCCGACCTCTTGCCAAAGGTCCTTGGTTGCATCCTTTGCTGCGGCGACGCTTTGCGCAAACTGTGTCCGGTTGCTTTCGGTCGCGTCAAGAGCAAACCGCGCCAGCGCGAGCCCCATCGCGGAGAACGCATAGACTTCCGCTTTCCGAAATTCCGGATTGCCATCGTCAAAGGCCACGACTTGGTCGAACAAAGGCACCGCGTCAGCGTATCGGTGGCTTAGATTCAGCATCAATCCATACGCCGCCGTGAACATCATCGCGTTCTCGTTATCTTTCTCTTTCGACCACACCTCTTTCGCCAGTGCAATGCTGGTGCGATAGTCGCGCTCGGAGTCTTCCCAAAGCCCGGCTTCGGCTTCGACATTGGCAAGATTGAACGTGATCCTTGCGACGGTCGCGTGCTTGGGGCCGAAGATCCTCCGGTCGATCTCAAGCGCAGATTTGAACTGAGCCGTCGCCTCAGGCAGTCTCTTCTCTGCAGCCAACGCGTTTCCCAGAGTGTTGGATACACTCGCAGAAGCCGCACTATCGACCCCATAGAGTTTTTCGACCGGCGCCTTCATCGCCGACAACAGATGCTCGCTGTCCTCTGTCCTGCCGTCACGCTGGTAGAATCTCGACAGCAGCAGATTGGCCTTGAGCACGATCGGATGCGCCGGTGGAAGGCCGGCAAGATCGGCTCGCAGCATTCCCTCGAGAATATTGATCCCCGGTTGGGGGTCATCGTAGTGGAGGAACGCTTCAGCCAAGCCGATGAGCGTCAATTGCTTCACCGGGTCGGCGTCACTGAGCTTTGGCAGCAGGTCTTTGATGACGTGGTCGACGAACTCTTTCAGTTTGACGGTTTCGCCTTGAACAATCATCAGCCTCGTGCGGCCATCGGCGATCACGAACTGCGTCTGAAGCGATGGAGATTGCGTTTCCGCCGCGTCCAGCGCGTCCTTGGACCCTTTGTAATCGGCGAGTTCTCGCAAGGCACGGCTGCGCAATTCGAACAATTCAGCTCGAATGCCCTTCTGGGCAGCAGGCACTTGATCCAATCGATGGAACGCGAGGTCCACTGCGTCGAGCGCTTCCTGGAACGCTGACAAATTGATTTTTATTTCCGCGATCCGCGCAAGCAGTTCCACTTCAAGCCCTGGATCTTGCGCTGCCTCGGCGCTCAATGTGCGCTGCGCCTGATCCAATATCTGCTTTGCGGTAACCACTTCACCCAGGGCTTTGTCGGGATCGGCTGCGCGAAATGCTTCCACAAGAAAGCGGGTGGCGTGCTGCGCTCGCTCGCGTTGCCGGATCGTTTCAAGCACTTGAGACCACAATGCGATCCCGGCCACAGCCAGCACGGTCATGGCGACAGCAGCTGCGCTCAAAGCGAGGCGATGTCGACCGGCGAATTTACGGAATCTGTACCAGGCATGCCCCTGTCGCGCGTGCACGGGGTATCCGCCCAGATAGCGCTCAATGTCGGCGTCCAGGTGCTCAACCGTCGCGTAGCGCTCCCTTGGCGATTTGCGCAGGCAGGTGAGCACAATGTTGTCCAGATCACCGCGCAACGTATTTCGCAATGAGGCGAACGACGCTGCACCGCGATTGCGCAGATAGTCGACCACATCATTACTTTGGCCGTGACGCACGTATTGGCTTGGCGCCAACGGGGCCGCGTGCAGCATCATCCGCTCGAATTCGGAGGCGCTGATACCCTTGGTTTCAAACGGCAAGCCACCTGCAAGCAGTTCGTAGAGCAGCACACCCAATGCGTAGACATCGCAGCCCACCGTAATCGGGCCGCCGACAATTTGCTCGGGGGCTGCGTGCAGAGGTGAAAAAAAACGTTGCTGCGTTCCGGTTTTGTTGGACGACAGTGCGTCCATTGCTCCATCCAGCGACTTGGCAATACCGAAATCGAGAAGCTTTACGCGTCCCTCGGCGGTCACCAGGATGTTCGCAGGCTTGAGATCGCGGTGCACGATAAGCTTGCGGTGTGCGTCTGCTACCGCGGCGCAAATATCCCTGAACAAATGCAACCGCTTGCGGACGTCGAGTGCATTGGCATCGCAGTAGTCGGTGATGGGGACGCCAGAGACATACTCCATCACCAGATACGGAGAGCCATCGGCTAACCGTCCGGCATCGAGCAGCCGAGCGATATTCGGGTGATCCAGTATCGCCAACGCCTGGCATTCACGGTGGAAGCGACTTTCACTTCCCGCCGACAGGACATCGCCGCGCAGAATCTTGATCGCCGCATGGTGCACGATCTCCCCCTCCGTGCGCTCGGCAAGAAACACCACGCCCATGCCGCCCGCACCCAGCAAGCGGAGGATGCGGTACGGGCCTACTTGTCGCCCGAGAAAGTTCGTTTGCAGCAAGAGCGCCAGAGAGGGATCGACTGCGATCGTGGCCCTGCCACGCAAAGACTCCAGCCGCTGATCGCTGACGAGCAGCCGGCGCAACTCCGCGCCGATGTCAGGGCGCGTGCATTCGATGTCATGCAGTTTTCTATTGCGCTCTTGTTCGCCTGCCTCGATCAAATCGTCAAACAAGGCACGGATTTCATCGGCAGTGGATGCGGCATCATCAGACGTCATGGTTCAACTTCGACAAGAATCGGACACGGCGAAAGCGTAACAGGGAACGTTTCAGGTCATCCGATGTTGAGGTCTCAGCGCAACTAGGAGCCTATCGGACTTGAGTGGTCGAGGCGAAAAGCCGGCTGCGCGAAGACAGATTTTCGACGCTTCGCCGGCCCATAGTGGTTCTATGGGCCAAGAAGTGGCGGAAATATGGACCGCGCAAACGGATTTGCAGCCCGGCCGACTCAAGTCCGATAGGCTCCTAGGCGGTCGCCTGCAAGCGATCGGCAAGCCAGGCGCGCGCAAATCGCCAATGGCGAACGACCGTTGCCGTCGAAGATCCGCAGGACTGCGCAATTTCTTCGACCCCGAGACCCGCGAAGAACTTGAGTTCCACAACGCGACTGCATTGGGGATGCAGCCGTTCAAATTCAACAAGCACGGTATCCAGGCCGACCCAATCCCAACTGACATCGAGCACAACCGCGCTTTCGACATCGAACGAGTCGAATGGAACCGCGTCCATTTGCCCTCCGCGCTTTTCCGAACTTCGGCGTCGCGACAGATCGACAATCAAGAATCGCATCACGCGAGCGGCGAGTGCAAAGAAATGCGCTCTACTTTCCCAGTCTCCTGCGTCCGATTCGGATATCCGCAAAAACGCTTCGCTCACCAACTCGGTCGCGTTCAGCGTCACGTTGAATGGTGCACGCCTTAGCTGTGCGGCCGCCCTCTCATGCAGCGTGGGGTACAGGAAATTCATTGCCTGCTCACCCGCTGAGTCATCCCCGGCGCGCCAACGATTGAGCATCTCGGTTACGTGACCTGCGTCCATCTCACTAGTGTATCGAAGCGTCACTGATCTTGCCGCCGTCTCCTGGACCCCCGACTA
Source organism: Dokdonella sp. (assembly GCA_039915385.1). Taxonomy (GTDB): domain Bacteria; phylum Pseudomonadota; class Gammaproteobacteria; order Xanthomonadales; family Rhodanobacteraceae; genus Dokdonella_A. The sequence continues at coordinate 1,357 of JBDSNK010000266.1, read as the reverse complement.
GCGATTTGGAAGGACCTACCACGGCCTGCGCTCGAGCCTAGCTCGCTCACTGCCCGCGCACTTCACGCAGGCCCACCATCGCAATTCCTCACCCAGTGTCCTGACCCGCCCCCACGAATGCGACCGTGTTGGCAGGTGCGCACAACAACAGTTGCACGCCGGCGCCCATCTGCGTCACTCTGATCGCATGCGCCTATTGCCCGCTCTTGTTTGTTGCAGCCTGGCTGCGCCGGTGTTCGCAGCGACCCATACCGTGGATGTCGGCCCGGGCATGTCGTTTGCGCCGGCGGTGCTGACCATTGCCGTTGGTGACACCGTCAAGTTCACCAACCACGGTGGCTTGCACAACGCGAAAGCGGACGACAATTCATTCCGCTGCGCGCATGGCTGCGATGGCGACGGTCATGGCGGCAATGGCGCCGCGAGCTACGACATCTGGTTCGCCAACCACACGTTCAACACAGTGGGCACGATTGGCTACTACTGCGAGACGCACGGCACCGCGACCGCCGGCATGCGCGGAACGATCATCGTGCTGCCGACGACGCCGGTGGAGCTGCAATCGTTCCGTGTTGATTGACGGGGCTGCACCCAGCGCGAGACAAATTCGTGCATGAAGAGCCCGACGGCGATTCGCGCCATCGGGCTTGCTGTGCGCTTACACGAAGCCGAGATTCTTCGTGTTGAAGTTGCTCAGGTTCGGTGTCACCAGCGCAATGTCGCTGTTACTCAAACCGAACCATTGCGCGAGCGTTGCCGTGTATTGATCCACCGATGTGGTGGGTATCATTTGCCCGTATCCGCCGTCGTTCGGGTTCGACGCCGATGGGGCGAGACTGGGCATATGTGCGGCGCCTGTGCCAGCCAGATCATCGCCGTAGAACTTGCCGCCATGCACGCCGCCGCCAACGACAAAGTGGTGCGAGGCCCAGCCATGGTCGCTGCCGTTCTGGTTGTTGGACAGTGAACGGCCGAAGTCCGAAGCGGTGAACGTGGTGGCCGCATTGGCGAGGGAGACGCTGCCGAGTGCGTTGTGGAACCCGCTGAGCGACTTGGACAGTTCGGTCAACAATCCAACTTGCGCCGTCAATTGATCGGAGTGCGTGTCAAAACCATCCGCGGTGACAAAAAATATCTGACGCTTCAGGCCGGTGTAGCCGCTGATGTTGTTGTTGGCCGCCCAGATCAATTGGGCGATGGTCTTCAATTGCGAACCGATCCGATCGGTGCCGGTGAAGTAACTGCTGAAATTGGGCATGCCTGATGCGGCAAGCGTTGCTTGAATCAGGCTGGCCGTGTTCATCGAATGACGCATGCTGGCGCCGATGGTGCGTTCGAGTACGTTGGCCTGACCGCC
>JBDSNK010000336.1:0-10816 GCA_039915385.1 Dokdonella sp. | reverse complement strand
ACCGGCAACAAGGACGTGCTGACCGTCACGCACATGCAGGCGATGAAGGACCAGGCAATCGTTTGCAACATCGGCCACTTCGACAACGAGATTCAGGTCGATGCGCTGAACATGCTGACTGGCATGGTCAAGCTCAACATCAAGCCGCAGGTCGACAAGTACACGTTCAAGGACGGCAACGCGATCTACCTGCTCGCCGAAGGCCGCCTCGTGAACCTAGGCTGCGCCACAGGCCACCCCAGCTTCGTGATGTCCAATTCATTCTCCAACCAGACGCTCGCGCAGATCGATCTGTGGGCGAACAAGGATACGTATGAGGCGAAGGTCTACATCCTGCCGAAGAAGCTCGACGAGGAGGTCGCACGCCTGCACCTGGAGAAGATCGGCGTGAAGCTGACCACACTGACAACGGACCAAGCCAGCTATCTCGGCGTGTCGGTGGATGGCCCGTACAAACCCGACCACTACCGCTATTGATAGCTTGTGTGGTCCTAGCAGAAAATGGAACGGGCGCCGCGAGGCGCCCGTTTTGCGTGGTGATCGCCTGTCCGCCTACGCGCCGAAGCGGACGGCCACCTAGGGTTCGTTTGCGGCAATTCCGAGCGTTGAAGCTGGGTGCGATGACAACGACGCATGCGCGATTGGCCGTGTCGAAGCCGTGCTCAGTCAGCTCTCACAGCTGCCGGGTCATTCCCGCTGACCGGTTCAGCACCTGCCGAGCGAAACGTCACCAATGCGACGCCGTCGATCAACCGCAACTCATAGGCCTCTCTAGCGATCGTCACGGGTGCCTCGCCCGCTTTTGACAAGATCATCGATCTTGCATGCATCGCGTCGGCATCCGTGCGAAGCCGCATGTCGCTGATGTCGTCGCGCATGAAATACCGCAGAAACATGTGCGTATGAAACATGTCATCTGCCGAAATGTATGTCGGAACCAGCACGCCGACGAGTGGAAGCTGGCCGATCACGTGCGCCGCGACTGGCGAATATCCAGCCGTACCATCAAGGAGAAACGCGTGAATCGAGTGCATCGCACGGACTTCAGCAAGGTCGTCGGCAAGGCGTGAAGCAATTCGCTCCTCGTAATTTTTCTGTTCACCCAGGGCATTTCCGTAAGCACTGGCGAAGGTGCACATGCCCAAGGCGAGCATGCTCGCCAGACCGAGGCTCCATCGTTCCGAGCGCCCCCACGCTTTGAGCGCCACACATGAAACGATCAAACCTACAGCGAGCAATGCTCCGACACCCATCAGCACGCGTGGCTGTATCAAAGGTTTGACCAAGATGAGCATTGGGCCAAGGACGCAGACGAGCGCCACCAGCGGCATGAGGAAACTTGCGACGAGGAGGGTTGCAGCCTCACCGACGCGGCCAACGGCGCGTTGCTTGTGGGCATATTGGATACCGACCAGAACAGGAATCAACGCCAGGAATATCAAGACCGGACCAAAATACAGCCACCACTGCGGATTGAGACTCGCCCCTATATAGGCATAAGTGTCGATAAAGTTTTTCGCGATCAACGGCAATTCTTGCAGTGTGTGGATCTTTTCGCTGTTCTGCTTCACCCATCCATTAATGTGAACGCCAACGATGAGCTGATAGATGAGCATTGTCATGCCAGCCTGCAGGATGCGGGAAAAAAGTCGCTGCAGTACCTCGCGCGGCGGTCTGTTTTTCAGTTGCGCAAGCACGATATCCAGAACGATGAATACCAAATAGGCGTTGACCGCCGCCTGATAGAGATTGAGGCTCGCAAACAGCGACAAAACGCCGAGCCACCAGCCGCGACGATCGTCCGAGGTGGCGAGGATCGGCACCAGCGCGAGCAGCATCGCCAAGCTCATGCTCAGTGCGTCGAATTTGTAGGACAGGTTTTCCATGAAGAATGGTTGTGCGCCGAGCGGGAAAGCTGCAAGGGCCGCCATTCCAGGTGAGTTGATCGCATACCGACGTGCGACAAGCACACCGATCCACGCCAGGATCGCTATTGCGCCAAATTGGGTCAGCGGGGAGATGTCGACCATTGCTCGGTCGTAGTACTGCAAGACTCTCATCAGCAAGGTCGTCAGCGGCCGACCGGTGGCATCCCAAGACTGGTGGCCGACGAGCGCTCTCTTAAGGTCGTCGTTGTAGTAGCGATTGGCACGCAGTATGGGAAACAACACCACAAAATAGAGCGAGAGCAAGATAAAGAAGGTGCTTCGGTCCCTGTGCGTCTGGTCCGAGCTGATGGCAGCAGAAGTCATAACGGCGAAAATAAGTTGCGTGAATGGTTCTAGGTCAATCGGTCGGTCACAAGCTTCTGCGCACCCGCCCTATGATCGCGCGGTAGACACGGGCGAACTTATTGGCATCAGTGAAGCCAAATATAGCAGTTGCCGGGACTTCTCTCGCTGTGACCAGCCGCTGGACTACCCTTCGGCGCGCTTGACGTAGCCGTCGGCGAGCACTTTTGCCGCCACTAGAACGTCAGGTCTGCGCTAGCGAATCGAACAAGTCGTCCCCGCGATTGGCCGAAAGCGGAGACCTCGCGGTATGCCTAACGCAGATGACGGGCGGCTCCAACTTCTATCGCCAAATCGCGTTGCGCCGCAAAGCTTCACACCGCGCCGACACGCGTCGCGATTGATCGGCATGCCCGAACCAACCTCGTCGACGCCGACCGAGTTGCGCATCATGGTGATCGGCGCCATCGGCACTTCGCCTGGCACGGACGTGAAGATGCGCCCCACCACTCCCAACTCGGCATCGATCGGCGAGCCTTCTTTCGTGAGGAGGATGGACATGCAACACGTAGCAGGCGCGGGCAGATCAGCCTGCATCGGATCCGAATCGACAGCACCAGCTGGGACATGATGTCTCGTCTCACTTATATCGCTTCATCGCGACGGAGAGATATACTGTGTGTCACTGCATCGCTGGGCTCCTCTGACCAATGCCGTCCATCAGTTTCGAGTTTTTTCCACCCAAGACCGACGAGCAGCGCGCGACGCTGGAAGCGGCCTTGCCGAAGTTGAAGGCGCTGCGACCCGAATACGTCAGCTGCACGTTCGGCGCGGGCGGTTCAACGCTCAGCTACACGCCTGAAACGATTCGCCACTTGCGCGAGGAACACGCTCTCGACGCCGCACCGCATCTTTCCTGCATGGGCGGCACGCGCAACGAAATTCGCAGCCTGCTTGGCCAGTACAAGTCGATGGGCTGTAAACGCATCGTGGCGCTCCGCGGCGACCTGCCTTCGGGCATGGCAAGCCATGGCGACTTCCGTTACGCCAGCGACCTGGTTGAATTTATCCGCAAGGAAAGCAACACCAGCTTTCACATCGAGGTCGCCTGTTATCCGGAAGTTCATCCGCAAGCTGACGACGCGCACACCGATCTCGCTCATTTCAAGACCAAGGTTGCGGCCGGTGCCGATGGCGCAATCACCCAGTACTTCTACAATGCCGACGCGTATTTCCGCTTCGTCGACGCCGTGCGCGCCGCCGGCATCGCGCTGCCGATCGTGCCAGGCATCATGCCGATCTCGAATTTCAGTCAGCTCAAACGCTTTTCCGACATGTGCGGCGCTGAGATTCCGCGCTGGCTGACGAAACGCCTGGTCGCGCTCGGCGACGATGTCGAAGGCATTCGCGCGTTCGCGAGCGACGTCGTTGCGGATTTGTGCAACCGCCTGATCGCGGGCGGCGCGCCCGGCCTGCACTTCTATACGCTCAATCGGGCCAGGCCGACGCTGGCCATCTGCGAGCGCCTGTCCATTCGCTAAGCCGCCGTTGTCCGTCATGATGCTAGCCTCGAACAATGCTCGCTCATCGAATCGTTGCCCGTTTCTGCTTCGGCGCCGTCGTGCTGACCACTGTCGCCGTCGCCGATGGCGACTACACGAAAGACAACGGCCAGAACGTGCACCGTTGCATCGGCCTGCGCGGAGAAATCGTTTTCTCGGGGTTGTCGTGTGCGGCCAGCGCATCGACCGGCACCGAGCTTTCGCCTACGGCTGCCGCAGCGCCATTGCCGGCTGCGGATAGCTGCCCCGTTTCGCGCTCCGAGTTACGCGAACGCATCGTTGCCACGATTGCACGACACGATCCCAACGCGTTGGCGGGCATGTTGCGCTGGCGTGGTGTCGGCGGCGAGGCCGCCAAAGCGCGCCTGCGTACCTTGCGCGATCTGACTCGACACCCTCTGCTCGCAATCGATGGCACTGCCGACATGCAATCCGACGACGACGGCGCGCTCGATGCCGCCGATGGGATGCATGTGCGTACGGGCGGCGGCGATAGCGGCGGCGTACACGAGCACGCGTTCGGCGTAGCTCTGGAAGGCGGCTGCTACTGGCTGGTCTGGTAGCGCTTCGCGTGTGCAACCCGCCCGCTTGATGCACCGGCTGCCGAGCCAATGCCGGCTGGTATCATTGGCACTTTCGTCACGGATGCAGCGCCATGTCCCAGCAATATCCCGAACATATCTGGCAGAACGGCCGCATCAAGCCGTGGGCGCAAGCGACCGTGCATGTAATGGCGCATGCGCTGCACTACGGCTCATCGGTGTTCGAGGGGATTCGCAGCTACGACACCCCCAAAGGTCCGGCGATTTTTCGTTTGACCGATCACATCAAGCGCCTGTTCCACTCAGCCAAGATCTACGACATGGTGATTCCGTATTCGGTCGATGAGCTGAATTCGGCCTGCCGCGAAGTGATCAAGTCGAATGGCTTGAGCAAGGCGTATCTGCGCCCGGTCGCATTCCGTGGCCTCGGTGGCTTCGGCCTCTCAGCGGAAACGCCCATCGATGTCGCGGTCGCCGCCTGGCAGATGGGTCCGTATCTCGGTGCAGGTGTGCTCGAAGCTGGTATTGATGCATGCGTGTCGAGCTGGCAGCGCTTCGCACCGAACACGATTCCCGCCGGCGCCAAGGCCGGCGGCAACTATCTTTCCGGTCAGTTGATCGCACGCGAGGCGCGGCGACTCGGCTTCGGCGAAGGCATTGCCCTCGCTTCAACCGGCCTCCTCAGCGAAGGTGCCGGCGAAAACCTGTTCCTCGTCTTCGACGGTGCACTGCATACGACACCTGTCAGCGCAGCCTTGCTCAACGGCATCACGCGCAACACGATCATGACGCTTGCACGCAGCGCCGGCATCGAAGTCGTTGAACGCGACATGCCGCGCGAATATCTGTACCTGTGCGACGAACTCTTCATGTGTGGCACTGCTGCGGAGATCACGCCTATCCGCTCGGTCGACGGCAAACCCGTGGGTGTCGGCAAGCCGGGGCCGATTACGCATCGCATGCAGGAGCTGTTCTTCGGCCTGTTCGATGGCCGCACGGATGATCGCTGGGGTTGGCTGGAACCGGTCAACGCCTGACGAGACTTTGTGCGGGCGGCTGCAGCCGCAACGCTTCAAAGCCCTCCCCTTCAAGGGTAGGGTTGCGAGGGGATGGTGTGCGACACATCATGAACAGCTTAGTTGCTAGAGCTGCTTCCACCATGCGGGAATTTCAGGCGTGGCGCGGCGGATGGCCGAATTCGAGTGTGGCAACCGCGCCGCCTTGCGGGCGTGGGGCGAGTGACACCTTCCAGCCGTAGAGCTCACACAAGCGTCGCACGATGGCGAGTCCGAGGCCACCACCCTTGCCGACCTGAGTGCCACGCACGCCGCGCTCGAACAACTTGTCCGCATCTTCGGCCTTGATGCCCGGCCCGGTATCTTCGACGCTGACGCGCCCGTGGCCGACGCTGATGGTGACCTCACCCGACTGCGTGTATTTGAATGCATTGCCGATCAGGTTACTCAGAGCGACCGCGACTACTGACGATGGCGCGACCGTCAGCAGTGGCTGCTCGATGTCAACACGGATCTGCACGGGCTTGTTCGCGACATGCGGACGCTGCGCATCGACGACCTGTTCGACGACACGTGCAACATCGGTGGTTTCGCCGTCGTTCGGCGCCTGTCGCTCGCGTCGAGACAGCAGCAGCAGCGCGTCGATCAATTCGCTCGACTGCCGCACCGCGCGTTCGATGCGCTTGAGGCGCTCGCTGAGCTTGTTGGTGAGGTCGGGCGAACCCTGCAACAGTTCGGTCGTGCTCGCGATGACCGCGAGCGGTGTGCGCAACTCGTGGCTGACGTCCGCGTTGAATTCACGATCGCGCTCGACCATTTCCGTCAGTCGGGCCGAATAGTCATCGAGCGCGGCGGCGACCTGACCAACTTCGTCATCGGCGAAATGCGTCTTCAATTCCTGCGGGCGTCCACTGCGGCTCATCGCGCGCACACGTTGCGCGAGTTCGATGACCGGACTCATCACGCGCGCCGACAGCCAGAACCCGATTAGCAGGGAAAGAATCGCAAATGCCAGCACCGACGCTGCAAGGATGGTCAGCAACTGACGCTCGCTCAACTTCTGCGTGCTTACATCGAAACGCAGGAAAGCCCAATAGTCTGCATCCTTGTACACGGCGAGTTTGTACGGCCGCACCTTGCTTTCGCGCCCGATGTCTTCGATGTCGTAGACGCCTGGCTCGTATTTCTGCCAAGCAAAGGGAACGATCGCGGTCTTGTTGGGGCGCACGATCAGCGCGTCATAGACCGACATTGTCCACGGTGCATTGGGATCGGGATTGTCACGCTTGAAGTCGACGAAGTGCTTCACTTCGCGCGTCAATGTACTGTTGATCAGCTGATCTTCGAGGCGTGTGCGCAGATATACCGTGGCAATCGCGAACAGCGCCGTGAGACCAAGCCCGAACAGCGCAAACGAAATAATGATGCGGGAGCGGAGCCTACGCCGGTAGCGCATCCGGATCGACCATGCGATAGCCGATGCCGTGGCGCGTCTGGATCAGCGCCTTCTCGAACGGTTTGTCGATCAAAGCACGCAAGCCATGGATGTGCACGCGCAGGGAATCGCTGTCCGGCAACTCTTCGCCCCAGACCCGCGTTTCCAGTTCCTGTCGAGTAACCACAGACGGCGCCGATTCCATCAGCGACTGCAGCAGCTTGAGGCCGATCGGATTGAGCTGGATCTGCTTGCCGGCGCGACTGATCGTGAGGGTGTCGAGGTTGTAGGTAAGATCCGCCAACAGCAGCAGGCGGCTCTTGTTGCCCTTGCCGCGGCGACCCAGCACTTCCAGACGCGCAGACAATTCCTGCAGCGCGAATGGCTTGACCATGTAGTCGTCGGCACCGGAGTCGAAGCCGGTGAGCTTGTTGTCGAGAGTGTCGCGCGCAGTCAGCATCAGTACCGGCGTCTGGCGCTTGGCTTCTTGACGTAACTTGCGGCAGACCTCGAGGCCATCCATGCCTGGCAGACCTAGGTCCAGCACGATGACGTCGAAGTCGTTAACGACAGCGAGATGCAGGCCGGTTACGCCGTCGCCGGCAAAATCGACCACATGTCCCTTGTCGGCAAGGAAGTCGCCGATATTTGCAGCGATGTCGCTGTTGTCTTCAATAACAAGAATACGCATGCGCGGTTTGCTTGACGCGGAAGTCCGCGAGCGGGAGAGATGGGTGCGAAACGGGGTGGCTTCAAGTGGCAGAGCCACGAAAGAGTGGCCCAAGGAGGTGTCATTGGGGGAACACACCTCACTTGGGCCAAAAAAGCTACTGCCCCGATACCGCAATTTGCCCGTCACCAGCCCTGACTAAGGAGTGTCAAGCAAACTACAGTGAGGCAAATATAGGAGCGCCTCAATTAAGACTACGTTAAAGCAGCCTGAGTGTTGCGTTAACGGCGTATGTCGGCCGCAATGCTTACCGAAGGCAAGCCATCCTCGACCTGTCGGCAGATCAGCGAGCCCGTCGATGTCACGCATGCATTTTCAGGCCTTGCGTTGGCGCCTCGCGGAGCCATCGCGGCGAACACGAAACTCTGCTGGAAGCGTTTTGACCGGTCACCGGACAAGCTGGCCGGATCGAACCGCCACTGCCTCATGGCACGTTCTGCCGCACGCACGAATGCGGCGCCGGCACCATTGTCGGCAATTTGAATATCACGCAGCGACCCGTCTGCTCCGATTTGAAAGCTTGCGTCGACTCGACCATCCGCGCTGTGCCACGTCGACGGGAAAACTGGCGACACGAGATGCGTGGCGACGGGCGCCTTGGGCGTCGGTGCCGGCACGACCGCGTCCACGGCCGCTTCATGCGCGACGGCAGAGCTAGTGCTCGATACCGCCTGTGCTGTCGATGGGGCAACCGAAGTCGTGACAGGTGGCGACTGGAATGAAAGCGGCTCATGCGGCACAACCGCCGCCACAGCCTTGGCGCTCGCGCTTCGTGCGTCCGCGCCATTGGCCACGCTTGCCGCCGCGGAACGCGTATCGACCGACGGCAACGCCATCGCAGCTCGGTCCACTGACGGCGAAGCAACTTCGACCAGTCTCAGGCGTTTGCGTTCGAATGGTACCGTCAGCGCCGCGATCGGAAGCGCGCGCACGCCTGGCTGGGTCAGCCAGTCGGCTGTCAAGCCCGCCACGTAGCGAACCTGACCGGCGCGATCAACGCGCAAGGCCATTGAAACCGCTACGGCAAACACCATCGCCACGACCATCCAGCGAGCCGCGTTGAGACGATCCACGCGCAAACGCGGCGCCGGCATGCCGACAATACGACGCACGCGCTCGAGCAGGACGCCGCCACTCGCAGCAAGGGCCACCTGCACCGACGGCTGGCGAAGGTCCTCAAGCGCGGCAAGCGTGCGTGCGTATTCGCGCGGCTCGCCCGCGGTCAACCGCAGCACCAGCATGTCGCAGCAAAGCTCGCGCTCATTGCGGACTTCGCGCGAAATCCAGTGCACCACAGGATGATAGAACAGCAGTGTTTCCAGCAGCGCTTGTGCAAGATTGACCAGATGGTCATAACGGCGCAGGTGACCCAATTCGTGGGCAAGGATCAATTCGACCTGCTGGCGCGGGAATCCCAGCGCAACAGCGGTCGGAAGCAAGACGATCGGCTTGATCCAGCCAATCAACATCGGCGTGTCGATACGGTCGGAGATCAGCACGCGGATGCGTCGCATGAACCGGAAACGTCTGGACAGACCAGCGAGCATTCCATCGAGCTCGTCGCTGGAGGTTGCCCAATGTCGCGCAACGCGCGCGAGCGCACGCCACTGACGCAAGGCGCGCATCGCGACAATCGCAACCCCGACACTCCACAGCAGAACCAGCGCAGGCAACAAATGATCGATCGGTGCAAGCGCGGTCGAATCCGCCGCCACGGCAAGCGTGCCGACGTCCGTTGCAACGGCGACGTTCGCGACGACGCCATCTAGCGATCGTGGACGTAGCGCAATGAAAGTCGCCAGGGGCCACAGCGTCATCAGGCTCAGCGCGGCAAGACCTGCCGCATAGCGCGCGTTGCAATTGGCCTTTGGCAGCAAGGCCCGAGCCGACGCAAAACCGATACCGACGACCAAGCCCTGCCAGATGAAATGAAGCAGCGTCCAGCCAAGCGCCTGCACCCATGGCAACGCCTCGCTCAGGATCGTGCTCATGGCGTCGTGCCGTCGAGCTTGTCGAGCAACGCACGGATTTCCTCGACTTCCTCGCGCGTCGCCTTCGGCCGGCCGCCGAGCGCCTGCAAGACGAGTTGTGACGAGGAGCCATCGAATACGCGCGTTACTATGTCAAGCAGGAAGCGCTTCTGCGTGCGCTCCTTGCTGACGGCGGCACGAAACACGTGTGCACGTTCCGAGTCATCGCGTACGACCAGACCCTTTGCATACATGATCTGCAAAAGCTTCAGCGCGGTCGTGTAACCCGCACCTTCCTCACGATAGAGCGCTTCATGTACCTCGCGAACGGTGCTGGAACCTCGCTCCCAGAGAAAATTGAGAATGCCGAGCTCCGCTTCCGTTGGCTTGGGCGAATTTTCAGTCTTGGACACGGTCATGTACTCTCAGATAGCACGCTGCGCGACAGCTTACACCGATGTACGGGGAATGTCGTACTAACGCTCAACTGCTAGCTGCCACGGCGAAGCTGTGGGCTGTTCTGGGTGCGTTGGAGGTACTGCACGTCATTGCGGCGACGTGCCTCAATCATGCCCGCGGTCTGGCAGGTCTTGACCGGAATATGCGAGCCGATCGGCATCTCGGTCTTGCAGATCAGGCGCTCATTGTCGTGCTTGGAGAGCAGGGAATTGACCTGTTCCTGGCTGTTGAACATCTGCGTCTTCTGCTGGTCGTTCATGTGCGCGACATCGCCGTTCTTCTCGAACATCAGATTCATGTTGTCAAGCTCTCTGTTCACCGTGCCGCGCTCGGCATCAGACACATAGGAATAGCGCCCGCCCGGAGTCATTTCCTTGCGCACCCACACAGCTACCGTCTGGAAGTCGTCCTTTGAACTCGCGTTCACCGCCGCTTCCGGTTTCTCGCCTGCGACGGCGACCAATGGGGCCGCCATTGCAACGGCAAATGCAGCCATGAGCATGTATTTCATCGAATTGATTCCTGCGCTTGAGAGTGGTTTGGCGAGGCTGTTTGAGCCCCGCACGGATTGGATACGACGATGATCGTACATCTGTTTTCGTTGGAACGGAAGGTCTTCTTTTAGCGCATTGCAGCAACGGCGTGCCGACGTCTGTCCAGCACGCTGGCCTCGACGTTTGCACATGCGTTGCCGCCGCCCGCGCTGATACAGGCGAAGTCGTCGTCACGCGTAGAAAAAAAACTCGACTACAAGTCCCGAAGCCCACGGCCGTCGCCTCCCACACCGCCGCGCGACGCATCCAATGCGGCGAGGCGCGCCTGGCTAAATCGCGGAGGACGGAGGTCCTACTTCTCTCGCTGTCTGCGCGCG
>JBDSNK010000260.1:0-6834 GCA_039915385.1 Dokdonella sp. | reverse complement strand
CCGCCGTTGACGCCGAGAGTGATCGAATCTCCCAACGGCATGATGCGTGAACAGTCGACCACGCCGCGAGCCGCGAGTGGCGAAGCTCCGACGCCGGCGCCGCAAGCGAGCGCTAGAGTCATCATCGTGGCAAAAATGCGGCGCGGATCCATGGCAAGTCCTCCGGAAATCGGCCGATGGGACCGCACGGCATTGCAGCTGATTTTGACCGCCTATTCTGAGATGGCTACCGCAAAAAAAGAGGGGCTTGAAAACAGAGGTCAGGTTCTGAGGTATCCCCACGATTCCCCAAGTGTAATCAGCGGTTTGCGCACGGCCAGATTGAACGTGCGAGGCGCTCGGCTTGGACGATTGGCTGATACCCCGCCGCTCGAAATGACGACTCGACTCTGTCACGCGGGTCGGACACGAAGCACTGCAGAGACAATGGCCAAGCGGACGGTTGACGGAACTCATCAATCGCCTGCATCGTCGTTCGCCAGCATTGCTCGATCAGCTGGGAGTGCCTGCATGAAAAACCTGGGGATACCTCAGACTCTGACCGCAGTTTCTTCCGACCCCCGTTTATTCCCGTTGTGCATGTCGCCTCGCTGCTATAGGACGATGGCGCCGAGGTAGACGCGAGCGGGAAGATGTGGAGGCGTTTTTCGACAATCTCGTTGGGATCATCAGGGTCAAGCTCGCGCATTCCATAGCCTGCGTATTCCTTCTTGCGAGTTGCGCAGTTTTCAATTCGCATGCAACTGCTGCTCGCAAACTCACTCGCTTCGCCATCGGCACTGCGGATCCCGATAGCCTTGCTTGCTGGTCGAGGGGTCCTCAAGCAAAGGTCGGCGAGTCGATGCCTCAGACATGCATCGACCCCAAACATTTGCCATCGATCACTGACGCTCTATGGACATGTGAGAGATCGCTGACACGTTCAAGCAAGGCGTTTCAGCCAGTTTCTGTATCTGAAGATGAACTTGTTGGCTGTATGCAGGAACGCGGTTGGGCCTATTACCCACAGATCAACACAGACTGATGCTTGACGCGAATCGGGACCCGGCGAACTTTTCTTGCGCGACTACCTGCGCATTCCTGCAGAGCCTTCGGGCACATCTGATTCCGGATAGCGATGTGTCGCAGCAATCTGGCGTCGCTCTCGCTACGCCGCCCTCCCCGCATGGCGCGACCCGCCCGCTTTGAATTCGCCGAAGTTCCACAGCACGTCGTCCAGCGCGAGAAGGTGTTCTGATCCCCTGCTGGCGCGATGGGTGCTTCATTGCCCGTTCTATTCGAATCCGTTGCCGAATATGCGGTCGCTGACGGCGCCGAACTCGAACGAGCCGACATCGCAGCGCAGGCCGGCGACGCGCGGTGCGCCGCGCTGGTCGGTCGGCAACAGTATGCCGCTCTGATCGATGCAGCCCTGCGCGTTCGTTGCGTCGATCGCGGTGCTTCCTGCCAGCAGTGCATGCGTTCGCGTCGGGCCGCCATTGTCCTGCAACGGACCGACTGAATTGCCGGCGACGAAGTCCCACGCCGCGCCGCCATTGCCGCTGAAGGTGCAACCGCTGATCTCGTCGAACAGGTTGTTGCCGTAGACCTCGAGCACACCGTTGCAGTTGTTGGGGATCGGCGCATCAAGGACAGTATTGCTGGTGAACAACGAATTGACCGCGACGAAACGCGCTCCGGCATCGTTGTAGATGCCACCGCCAATGCCGCCATTCTCATCCCGATCGTGATCGGCGTCGTTGTTGACCACCGACGTGCTGTAGATGGAGGCGTTGATGCGGTTGTAGATGCCACCGCCGTTGGTGTTGGCGGCGTTGCCGCTGATCGTGCTGTTGCTGACGACGAGTTGTCCGTCGTTGTAGACGCCGCCGCCGTTCGACATCGCCGTATTGCCGTACAGCGCGCTGTCGCGGATGCTGACGTTGTTGAACGCGGCGATGCCTCCACCATTGTCTGCCACGTTCGCGCGCAACGTGCTGCCGATGACGCTGAGCGAGCTGCCACTGCTGATACCCATGTTGATCGCGCCACCCTCCAGGCGCGCGTGGTTGTCCTCGATCACGCAGTTGCTGATGGTCAACGAGCCTTCGACCTGGATGGCTCCACCGGAGAATATCGATTTGCCATTGCGCAAGGTCACCCCGTCGATCGTCGCCGTGCGCGCGGGATCGAGCCGGAGAATCGAATCGAGCTGATTGCCATCAATGACGGTCAGCGCCGGCCCGGCACCGAGGATCACGGTCTGGTTCGGACCCGGCGGAGACCTCAGGTTGAAATCTCCGGCGTCTTCGCCGTCGAAGCCACTGGGCGGGATCGGGCGGGTGATGACATAGATGCCTGCGGGCACGTGAATCGAAAGGAAAAAGGGTGCCGGAAGATAGTTTGACTGCGTGATGGCCGCACGCAACGAGCAGTTTCCGGCGCTCGTGCGGCACAGTCCATCGCCGGTGTCGGCGTCAACGAGATCTGCGGTGGTATCCACGTTGAAGACCACGCCGGCGTGTGCGGTGGTTGCTGCTATCGCGACCATGACACCCAACAGCCATCGATGCCGGACACGACTCCGCGTTTGTTTTTGCATCGCCGCATCCTTCTGATGGCGTGGTGGATCATCGTGTGCGCAGCCAGGCCGGCTCGTGACCCGGTCGATACCGTGCCGCACAGATACCAACAACAGCAAAGGGCACGGATATCGGCCATATCCAAGGCAGCCGCTATCGCGAATCGGGGCCCGAATCGGGGCCAAGCACAATTTTTCTACGCGATTGCCGGCGGATTCTTGCAGGAATTACGGGCGCATCTGATTTCCGCGAGCGACGTTCCGCTGCAATCTCCGGTTACTCTCGCTACGCCGCACGCCCCGCATGGCGCGACTCGCCCGCTTCGCATTCGTGGGAATGCCACAGCACGTTGTCCAGCGCGGTAACGATCGGCAGCCGAGGTTGATTGCCGCCGATATCTGGTTGGCCGCGCGCTGCGTTTCCGTCCGGCCGCCGGGTCGCCCGGCGGCCCGAACGTGTCCCGAGCCCGAATGAAATTGCGCCTGGCCCCGATTTCACCTCACCCGGCGGGCCCCACGGATCGCGGCTCCGCCGAGTTAGCCGCTCGTGCCGACACTACCGCGTCAGTTGAAGCCGTTGGCGAAGATCAACTCCGGATTGAGCTGGAACGCGCCGATCTCGATGCCGATGCCGGCAGGATTGCGCGCGTACCCCGGCCCGCGCTGGTCCCACGACATATTGACGACATTGGTCCCACCAAACGTGTCCCACTGGCCCGGCGTCGGTACGTGGGTCAGGGTCGGGCCGCCGTTGTCGCGCAGTGGGTGCAGGCCGGGGTCCTCATGCGTGGTGTCGGTCGGACACGCGCTGGAACAGAACATCACATTGTTGTTGCCGCCACTGAAACCCGCGTTGGTCGCGTGGGTGAAGTCCGCAGTCGGCGTCGGCGCCGCCGCGTCGGTGTTGATATTGTTGGCGACAATCGTGCTGTCCATTTTGCCGCCCATGGTGACGTACAGGCCCGCGCCGAAATAGTGGCCTGACCCGTCGGCCCACTGGTGCGACGTGTTGAATGCGATCGTGCTGTTGTAGAGATTGAGCGTTGGACGCGCGAATACGCCGCCGATAAGGTTGGCGCGATTGCCGGACACTGTACTGTTGATCAGTGCTGCGGCTTGCCCATTGTTGTCGGCCAGCGCCAGCCCGCCCATGCGTGCAGCCTGGTTGTTGGACACCGTCGTGCCGATGATCAGCACCCCGCCGCGCGCGAACACGCCCCCACCAAACGTCGGTGTCGAGGCCGCCTCGCTGAGTGCGACGTTGCGATCGATCGTGCTGTAAAACGAGGCAAAGCCTCCGAGAGCGTAGACACCCCCTCCGCTGGCATATCCATTGCCGGTCGCATGCGCTTCGCTGCCGGTGATGCGGCTGTGATCGAGCTGGGTCTCGCCAGCCGACCAGATTGCGCCACCGAGCGCGGATTGGTTGCTGATGCTCACGGCCATGCAGTTGTCGATCGCCACGTTGGTCAACAGCACGTTGCCCTCGGTATGCACGCATCCGCCCCGGGCCGCTGCATCACTGCGGTATTTGTGGCCGTTGGCGATCGACAGATTGTTGAGGATCAGCGTGCCTGCACCGAGGTGGTAGAGCACGCCGCCGGAGAGCTGACCGTCAATCAGCAGCGCGTTCTCGCCCGGCCCCTCAACCGCCACGCTGGCCGCCCCGAACGCGATCGCACCGGTGCTCAGGGAGATCCGGCTGCAGCTGAGCTGCGTCAGGTCAACGGTGTCGCCGTTGGCCGCCGACTGCAGCGCATCGCGCAGGCTACCGGCGCCGCTATCGTTGCAGTTGCTGACGAGCGGCGCACTGGGCGGCCGAGTCGATGCGTTGGTGAATATCGACGGCGTTGTGACCTTCGCCGGTGCAAGCGCGACGGACGTGAGCGATGCGCTTGCGTCGGCGGTTCCCGCCGCGCTAGTGAGACATCCCGCGAGGCAGGCGGCCAGCGCACGCAGGCGCGGTTTCAGCGCCGGGGTCGGATGTGGTTTCGCCATGGTCGATTGTCCTTGGGTTACGCCATCAGCGGCGGGCGTAGACAAGTAACGCTGTAAGACGTCCGTTTGAGACATGGCGCAATGCAGTTGCTGCCCTCGTCGCGTGAACTCTGCACATTGGCCCCTGCTCAGCGGCAACGGCTCGCACGCAGACACCGACGCTCGCGGATGGTCGGGCGTTCGCATCCAGCAGCCGCGAAGAACGCGTCGCGGGATACATGCCGCGGCTTCCGTCAGTTGAATTCGTTCGCGAATATCAGTCCCGATAAGCCGGGTAAGAGCACCTCATTCCAAGTCGCCTGGCACGCACGGAGTTCACGCGCGGTGAGCGTGGCGGGCGTCAGCGCAGCATCCTTGATGGCGCGTTTCTGTCGGACGCAGGCGCCGATGTTGGAAAGGCAGATCTTCACCGATGAACTCGCTGAAGAGAGACCGGCACGAAGCGGAGCACGCTGCCCGCCCAGCGCGGAGAGCGCGGTAGAGGGCCTGTGGATGGATGGTCTGCGGGGTCGTGCATGAAGGATCACCGAACTGCATGCAAATGCCGATAGCGGCGCACCATCAGACGCCTTCACCAAACTCCGATGTGCCACGCTGAAAAAACTGTTCTATGTCCGTTCCTGGTGGCATCGCCAGCGCTCGAAGATCTCAGCGCGCGCGAGCTCGTTGAGGTGTGCACGCGACGCGTGCAGATCGAGGTATCGCTCCGCGACTTGAAATCGCATCGCTATGCCAACGCCTTCGAGTACAGCCTGAGGCGCAAGGGCGCTCGCATTCAAAGCTTGTTACTCATTCCATGCGATGGCCGCATTCGCGACTTGGCTGGTCGGCTTGGCGTGGGAAGCAACCGGCATCGATCGCTGGCTGGCTGCGCGTCCGTCCACACGCCGCCTGCATTCCCACTTGCGCTTGGCGCGCGAAGCATCGGTTCGACGATAGCGTTGCCGATCGATCGCGCAGCTACTCGATAGGTTGAGAAAACCGAACGCAGCACTGCGTGATCAGATCAGCGCCCCGCCTAAACAGCGTGGGCAAGCCTCAGGCACCGTCCCGTTGATTGTATGCGGCGCAATTCTCGCCGTTGAGGGAGACTTTTTCAGCGTTGCCCTAGGCCCGTCGCTTCGCCATGAGGCTCCACACAAAAAGAACCACCATGGCTCCCACGATGGCACCGATGAGTCCGGCACCTTGGCCCGGCGAATACCAACCGAGCGCTTGGCCAAGGTAACTCGCAACGAACGCTCCGACAATGCCAAGGATGGTCGTCAATACGAATCCGGCAGGTTCGTTCGATCCAGGCATGATCAATTTTGCGATTACGCCTGCGATGAATCCGATGATGATGGTCCAGATGATACCCATGGATGCTCCTGTCGTTACCCGGTAGCGCCGAGCCGCCGCAGAAAGATACACGCTTTTTTATGACCAACGCCTGACGCGCGGATGCGTCAATGTGTGCAATAGTCGACACTTCGAGATGATGAGGAAAAGACATGAGCCGCGGAATGCCATCAATGGTTGCGTTGTTGGGACTTCTCGCTGTGGCGGGTTACAAGAACCGCGACAAGATCAAGGAAATGTTGGGACAGTCGAGTCAAGCGTCGGCGAGTTCACCCGGCCAGCTCGACCCGCAGGGTGCGCAAGGGGGAGTGCTCGGCAAGTTGGGCGGACTTCTCGGCGGCGCGAGCGTCGGCAATGTGTTGAGTGGCGGGCTTCGCGATCTGGTTGATCGTTTCAAGCAGAATGGACACGCCGACGCCGCGGATTCGTGGGTCAAGACAGGACCCAATCAACCGATTGCAGGGGAACAACTGGAGCAGGCGATCGGCCCGGATGTCCTCAGCACGCTTGCGGAACAAACCGGACTGACACGCGAAGAATTGCTGGCCAGGCTTAGCCGCGAATTGCCCGCAGCAGTCGATGGGTTTACTCCGCAGGGTCGGCTACCCACCGAAGAAGAGGCGGGACGGCTTATCTGATTTCCGGCAACGCGCAGAGGCCGTCGCCGTCGAAACCCGCCATCGCGCGACCGGGCATCACCACCCGGCGTGCGGGTACACGCGGGTGAATCGCGATCGAAGCATGACCGGTCAGTCGTAGGGGGTCCGACACCGCGCCGGATAGCGTTGTCGGACGAAAGCAAATCGGGGCGCAGACAGATCGGGGCCAAGCGCAATTGCCCTACGCGATTGCCGTCGCGTACCTGCAGCGATTTCGGCTGCCGCTGATTTTGCAGGCCGATGTTTCGTTGCAGGCTGGCGTCTCTCTCCCTACTG
>JBDSNK010000315.1:0-3140 GCA_039915385.1 Dokdonella sp. | reverse complement strand
GCGCGTCATAACTCTTGCCGTTATA
This sequence comes from Dokdonella sp., assembly GCA_039915385.1. Lineage (GTDB taxonomy): Bacteria > Pseudomonadota > Gammaproteobacteria > Xanthomonadales > Rhodanobacteraceae > Dokdonella_A. The sequence goes on along the minus strand of JBDSNK010000315.1, from coordinate 3,115 downwards.
GCTGACCAGAACCGTATCCTCATGCAGCCAGCTGGCGAAGGTCTGCAACATGGCCGTTTCGCCGGCGATCGTCGTGAGATAAAGCTGTCGCACGGTCAGCTTGTTGGATGCCCACGAGGCGACGCCAATCATGAAAGCGCGTGTTCCGACGCCGCCCGCGAGACCGGTTGTTTCGGTGTCGAAGCACAGCAGTCGTCGTCGATCGATGGCCGTATCTGCAAGACGCGGAACATGCAGTATGTCGTCTGCCTCGAACGCAAACGAATGCTCGACGTAGCGAACGCCAGCTGCGATTTCTGTTCCCGCAGGTGCCTCGAGCGTCCTGCGTCCCACACGTTCGCGGCTGCGCAAAAGATTGCGCAGGGCATCGAGTTGGTTCGGCGTCTTGCTTGCGATGGGTGGCGCCTGTGGATTGACGATGCCGACATCCTTGCGCAGCAATCGAAGTCGATCGGCAACGCTGCTCATGCTCCGAGCAGCCCGAGCACGGCGGCCGCGCGTTCGCGTTGGCTGGTAGCGTCGTTGTCGTCACTATTGAGCACAGGCCCGACGCACGCCGGACAGCCACCGGTGCATTCGCATCCCTGCACCAGTTCGATGGCCTGCTGGACAAGCACGGCTGCTTGGCGGAACAAGGGCTCCGAGAGTCCGATGCCGCCGGGGAAGTTGTCGTAGAGATAAAGCGTCGGCAGAAATTGCGCGGCACTGTCGGGATCCTGTGGAGCGCCATTCGCGTCCCTCCATTGCCCGCGTCCCTGGCTGTCGCGCGTGGCGAACCACGCCGCGTCGCCGGACCCGACCGCCTTCTGCAAATCGCGCCCATCGGCCATGACACGGACGGCCGCGACCGTGTGCAGCGCGTATGCCGCGCCAAGAAATCCGTCGAGCGCCTCTTGTCGACTCGCGAAGGCGCGTTCGAGCGATGCCTGCGTCAATTGCCACCACACGGCGCTCGTATGCAGTTCCTGATCTGGCAAAGTTACGGGTCCATAGCCGATGTTCTCGTGACTGTAGAACCTGATTTTCTTGTAGCCCGACACGTGGCGCACGACATGCACTTCGCCGTGATGGCAGGTGCCTTCGCCCGCGTTGGTGCCATCGAAACGGTCAAGCACCTTGAGCTTGGTGAAATCGATCGCGTCGGTGTAGTAGTCGGCGCGCGTCGGCGTGACAAACGCCTTGCGGCCTTCCCAATCGAGCTTTTCCACTTGATAAGGTCGCGACTGCACCATGTAGATCGCGCCTTCATAAAGCGTCAATGCGGCGCTGCTGAAATCCACCTCGGCGATGATGGTCTGCTTCCCCGCACTCCGATCGACGACGACGAAGTTGCCATCGGCAACCGAGCGCAGGCTGACCGCACCCGCGGGATAGCTGTCGGCGATCCAGTCCCAACGCTCGCCTTCGTGGTGGAGTACGCCGGACTCCGCCAGCACTTCGAGGAAGTCGCCGACGTCGACGTCACCGAAGCGGTCGCCGGATACGAAGGGCAATTCGAATGCCGCACAACGGATGTGGTCGAGCAGGATCAGCAACTGGTCCGGCGCGATGCGCGCGTGCTCCGGTGGTGCGGCCTCGAAGAATTCCGGATGACGCACGATGTACTGATCCAGCGCCTGGCTCGACGCAATCATCACGCCCAGCGACGGTCGATGGCGCCGCCCGGCGCGACCGAGTCGTTGCCACGTCGCAGCGATGGATCCGGGAAATCCGTTGAGGATCGCCACATCGAGTGCACCGATGTCGACGCCGAGTTCCAGCGCGGAGGTGCTGACGACGCCGTCGACGTGTCCGCTGCGCAGGGCGCGCTCCGTCTCGCGCCGCTCCGTCGGCAGGTAGCCGCCGCGATAAGCGCGGATGCGCGGCGCCTTGCGCGGATCATTGTCGAAAACATCTTTCAGGTATTTCGTCAGCACCTCGACCATCAGGCGCGACTGCGCGAACACGATCGTCTTCATCTTCGAACGGATCGCATGGCGGGCGAGGCGCATCGACTGCGAACGCGCGGATGCCCGCATGCCAAGATCGGGATTGATCACTGGCGGGTTCCACAACAGCACGTGCCGCTCACCGCAGGGAGCGCCACTCTGCGTGATCGCGTGCACCGATTCACCGAGCAGCGCTTCGGCGTGTTCCTTCGGATTGCCGATCGTCGCCGAGCACAGGATGAACGTCGGCGAGACACCGTAGAACGCACACACCCGTCGCAGGCGCCGGATCACATTGGCCACGTGTGAGCCGAACACTCCGCGATAGGTGTGCACCTCGTCGATGACGACATAGCGCAGCGATTCGAAGAACTGCGCCCATTTCGTATGATGCGGCAGGATTGCCTGATGCAGCATGTCCGGATTGCTGACGACGATGTCGCCCTTGAGGCGGATCGCCTGTCGCGCGTCGTTCGGCGTGTCGCCGTCAAACGTGTAGGTACGCAAGCCGAGTTCGCCCGCGCGATTGAGTTCGAGCAGTTCGGCGACCTGATCCTGTGCAAGCGCCTTGGTCGGAAAAAGATAGAGCGCCTTGGCGCGCGCGGATCGCACGGCCTCGATCACCGGCAGGTTGTAGCACAGCGTCTTGCCGGACGCGGTCGGCGTGACCACGACCACATGCTCGCCGGCCTGCACATGATCCCAGGCTTCGCGTTGGTGACTGTACAACTCGGCGATGCCGCGTCGCTCGAGCGCCTCGCGGAGCTCGGGTGAAAGTTCGGGCGGGAACTCGGCAAAGCGTGCGGCTTGCGCCGGACGCCGAAAATACCCGGTGATGCGATCGCCGTACTTGCGCGCCCAGCGGTCGACCAGGTGCTGGATCGACGGTGCGGCCGCATCCGTCAATCGCGGCGTCTCAACAGAAAGCGTCATCGTGCACTCCAGAAGCGAAGCGCCCTCTTGTAGGCGCGTGCTTTCTCACCGCGTGAGACGCGGCGCGTTTTGACGTGACGGGAAGGGTTTGCTGAGTAGCCGTGCGATGCCGCGATGCTTTTGCCTCTGGGCCAGCATCCGTCCACCTTCAATCACATGGTTGAGGTCATCGCGGGTCCGCCCGACCGTTCCTGCGTCGTCGGGACACACATGGCAGGCGGCTTTACCGACGTCGATGTCGAAATCGACCGTAT
>JBDSNK010000304.1:0-4928 GCA_039915385.1 Dokdonella sp. | reverse complement strand
CTGCTCGACGAGCTCAAGGCTGCGAATCTTTCGCACACGCTGAAGCTGTTGCACTTCCACATGGGCTCGCAGATGTCGAACGTGCGTGACATCGCGAACGGCATGCGCGAAGCGGTGCGTTATTTCGTCGAGTTGTCGCGCATGGGTCTGTCGATCACGCACATGGATGTCGGCGGCGGCCTTGGTGTCGACTATGAGGGCACGCGTTCACGTTCGGACTGCTCGATCAATTACGGTCTCGACGAATACGCATCAGCCGTCGTCGGTGCGTTGGCCGAAGCCTGCACTGCGCACGGATTAAAGGCGCCGCACGTGCTGACCGAATCGGGTCGCGCACTGACGGCGCATCACGCGGTGCTGATCGTCAACGTCAGCGAGGTTGAGGAGGCGCCGAGCGGTGCGGTACCGCCGCCGCGTGTCGATGAGCCGGCGGTGCTGCGACGCCTGCGCGAGACGGTTGCGGAAATCGACCAGCGTCCGCCGACCGAGCTCTACCACGAGGCGCAGTACCAGCTTGCCGAGGGTTACTCGCTGTATGCGCTCGGCCAATTGTCGCTTGCCGACCGCGCCGAACTCGATGATCTCTACTACGCCGTCGTCAACGCGGTGCGCTCGCGCCTGAAACCCGATGAGCGCGTGCATCGCCAGGTGCTCGATGATCTCAACCAGATTCTGGTCGACAAGTACTTCGTGAATTTCTCGGTGTTCGAATCCGCGCCGGATATCTGGGCGATCGACCAGGTGTTCCCGATCGTGCCGATTGCGCATCTGGATCGCGCGCCTGATCGACGCGGCGTGATTGCGGATCTGACCTGCGATTCGGACGGGCGCATCGATCACTACGTCGACGCCGACGGCGTCGACGTGAGTCTGCCCTTGCACTCGCTGCGCGAGGGCGAGTCGTATCTGCTCGGCTTGTTCATGGTCGGCGCCTACCAGGAAACTCTGGGCGACATCCACAACCTGTTCGGTGACACCGATGCGGTCAACGTGAAGCTGACCGACGGCGGCTATGAATTCACGCACAGTCGCCGCGGCGACAGCACTGATTTGATGCTGGACTATGTCGGCTACGACCTTGCAGTGCTGCGTGCTTCCTATCGCGACAAGATCATCGCGGCCCGCATCGACGCGGTTGAAGCGCAGCGACTGGAAGCGGCGCTCGAGAAGGGGCTGACGGGATACACCTATCTTGCCGAATCCCAATAGGCGTCCAGATCGTGTTTGCCGTCTTTCCCGCGTTTGCGCGAATGATGGAATCAACATCTGACGAACCATGAGCGGTAGCCAAAAATGAATGAATTGAAAGTCGGTTTCGTCGGCCTCGGCGCGATGGGCCTGCCGATGGCGGGCCATCTCGCACGCGCCGGATTGCTCGCAGCGGTATGGAATCGCTCGCATGACAAAGCCGTTGCGGCAGCGGAAGAGTTCAAGGTCGCAGCACCAGCAACCGCAGCGACCTTGGCGCCGCTGTGCAACCTGATCGCGCTATGCGTGCCGGCCGACGCCGACGTGCTCGATCTCGCACGCGAGATCGCCGCCCATGCGCAACCCGGCACGATCGTCGTCGATCACTCGACGGTGTCATCGGTCACCGCGCAATCCGCGCACGCGATCCTCGCCGCGAAAGGCTGCGCCTTTCTCGATGCGCCGGTCTCTGGCGGCGTCGAAGGCGCGAAGAACGGCAAACTCTCGGTGATGGTCGGCGGCGATGAGGCGACGCTGATTGCCGTGCGCCCGGCATTCGACTGCTATGCGTTGAAGGTCAGCCACATGGGCGACGTCGGCGCTGGACAAAATACCAAGGCGGTCAACCAAGTGCTTGTCGCGGGTATTGCACAGGCGGTTTGCGAAGGCCTCGCGCTATCCGAAAAACTCGGGCTGGATCCCGAGCGTTTGTTGCCGACGCTCGGTGCGGGTGCAGCCGGCAACTGGTTTCTCGAAAAACGCGGTGCGACGATGCTGCGCGACGAGTTCAAGGTCGGCTTCAAGCTCGCCCTGCTGCACAAGGATTTGAAGATCGTGCGTGAGCTCGCGCGCGAAGCCGGCACCGATCGCTCGGTGATCGAGAAGTCGCTGGCCGACTATGCGGTGCTGCTCGCGCAGGGCTATGGCGACGAGGACATATCGGCGTTGATCCGCTTGAAGCGGAAAAAATGAACACAGACCGCGCTCGTTGCGAGCGCGGCCCATTGTCAGGCAATGAAAGATTTGAGACCGTTGTTTCATTCCGGTCCGCGTGAAGCCTCAGCCGTCAAAACCGTTCGCGAAGATCAAATCGGCTGGCTGGTTCAAACCAAATTTCCACAGCTTTGAGCTGTTGTCGGTCATGTAAATTGCGCCGTCGACGAGAATCGGGCTTTGCCAGTGAATGCCGTTGATGTTCGGTGAGGTCCACAACACATCGCCGGTGAGGGGATTGCGCGCGACGATACATTTGCCACCGGTACACGAGCTGGCGCTATAGAGAACACCGTTGGCAAGGATAGGCGACGTCGATGCGGTGGATTTGTTCCATTGGCTGCTCAGCTGGGGCAAATTGCTGCCGTTGAGGCCAAGTTTCAGGCCTGAAATGCCACTGCCATTGCCTACGAAAAGCCACGTGGACGAGTCGATCGGGTTCACCCACACGGCAGGCTGCTCGCGCATGCCGCCGCCGCCCTGCGGAACGTTCAGCAGCTGCAGTTCGCCGCCAATGTGCGCCGGTCCACCCTGGCCGCTCATGTCGTCTAGATCGATCAGACGGAGCTTGGCGTCCTTGCCAACTTGCATGCCCAGATGCGCCACCGTGCTACCCGAAGGCACCGGTAAAACCGCCAAGGAGATGGAACCCAGGTCGGTATCGCTGTCTTGCAGGGACTGGAAATTGGTGGGCGTATAGCTGTCCATCGGCATGCCGCTGCCGCTGCCAGTTCCATCGACATTTAGCGCCAGCACGCTGTCGGACCAGTTGTGACCGCCCGTGTTGGCGTTGTATTGGCCATTGCCGGTTGCAATGTAGACGCGCCCGGTAGCAGCCACGAACGTTGCGCCGCCCCGGCCCCAGATGCCGCTCTGTGCCGACGTGCAATCGCCTGTCCCCAAGTGCGTGGTGAGCGTACTGCAGAGGGTATTGAAGACGTTCTGTGTGCCGGTGGTGAGGTTGATCGAGACCAGGTGGCCCTGGTAGTTGCCGCCGTCGCCGATGTACCCGTCGGTGACGACAACCAGGTACTGGGTACCGCCGGAGTTGGCGATGGTGAAACCGCTTGCGCCCTTTTCGACGTTCGTCTTCAGCGTGATGGTCTGCGGCCAGCCACCCGTGGTTGTTTCGGTGCCGTCATCGATCTTGTACTTGTGCGCCTTGCCGTCGATCCCATAGCTGTAGACGAATTGTCCGTTCGGATCGATCGCCGGCGACGCGGTAGCGGGCTGATTGCCGGTGGTCGTGTGCGACCACACAGACGTGCCCGTGGCAGCGTCGATCGCCATCACGCGACCGTTGTTGCTCAGGAAAAAGAGCAGGTTCTTGGGCGTTCCATTCACCATCACGCCGGCCTTGTAGACAGGCGCACTGTCGACCGTCGCCGCAAGCGTGGCCGGCGCCGCGTAGAGTGGAATCAGCAATGCGACGTTGGCCGCCGTGATCGACGTTTCAGCGGTATTGCTGCCGCTATGGGTGCCGTCGTAACCGAACTGCGGCCAATCGGTGGCCGCAGCGGGCAGGGCCGCAGCGAGACTTGCGAACAGGTAGCGGGCTTGGATTTTCGGATTCAGACGCATGGGTATCCACCAGTCGGGAAGAGGCGCGTCGCAATTCGACGCATGCCGAGGATCAACGTCGCGGTTTTTTTGCGGATCGAGTCCGCTGTGGAAGATTGGATCATCCGCGACGAACGTCGCCACGGCCGTGTGTCTGCCTACACCTGATCGGTTTCCGACGCACTGCCCAATTGCATCGTTGAGGGGAGTGAATCTTACGCCGGCAAGATGAACACGAATGCCGTCCCGTATCCATGTCCCAGTGCACAAATGACGAAGTTGGTGGGCGGGCCTGAACGCAAAAGCAACATTGGGCGTGCTAAAGAGCACGGGCCTTATCCGTTGGAGCATCGCGATGCGCATGAAGACCGAGGTCGGGGCGCTATTGTGCCTGCTGTTGGTGAGCGGGCCGTGCGTGGCAGCGATCATGCCGGCCGATTTGAGCCTGGTGCAGTTTCCCGATACGAACACCACCTTTGCGCAACCGATCGCGATACGTGCTCCGGTGGACGGCAGCGGTCGCGTCTTCATCGTCGAACGCTGCGGCGACATCCGCATCGTGAAGAACGGCGCGCTGCTCGCGACTGCATTTCTGTCGATCGATGTGAGCTGCGGTGGCGAGCAGGGCATCCTCGGCCTCGCCTTCGATCCCGCGTTTGCGAGCAACGGCACGTTCTACGTGACCTATACGGCCCCATCCTCCGATCCGCAACTCGGCGCTTCGCAGGATCAGGTTCTTGCGCGCTATGTCGCGACGCCGGCAAACGCAGACATCGCCAATGCGACGGGCAGCGTGATCCTGCGGGTGCCGGACATTGCCGACAACCACAACGGCGGTGACCTGCATTTCGACGGCCAAGGCTATCTGAACTGGTCGATGGGTGACGGTGGCGTGCAAGGTGATCCAAATGGCTTCGCGCAGTGCACTGGACGCAAGAAGGAAAGTCCGGCCGCCTGCTACGACGTCGGAAGCGGAATCGGCCCGGTCTACTACCTGCTCGGCAAGATCATCCGCCTCAACGTTCACGCGACGACCGCTTCGGCTCCGGCAAATTTCTGCGGCGCTACGCCGGGTCAACCCGCGCCGTATGCGATCCCGCCAGGCAATCCATTCGTCGATGTAGCGCAACATCCGCAAGACTGCGCCGAAATCTTCAACTGGGGATTCCGCAACCCGTTCCGCTTCA
>JBDSNK010000299.1:0-18290 GCA_039915385.1 Dokdonella sp. | reverse complement strand
AACTCGCCTATAATCCGGCCCCCTCACTTATCCCATCGGGTCGCTGAATCGCGGCCGCGACGCCTTTCGTCTACGGAGTGGCAAAATGAGCATCGAAGAACTTGAAAGCATCGCCCAGGCCATGGTTGCACCGGGCAAGGGCATCATCGCGATCGACGAGTCGACCGCTACGATCAAGAAGCGCTTCGATTCGATCGGTGTGCCGAACACCGAAGAGAATCGCCGCGCCTATCGCGAAATGCTGCTGACCACGCCGCGACTGGGCGAGCACATTTCCGGCGCGATTCTGTACGACGAGACGATCCGTCAGTCGACCAAGGCCGGCGTGCCGTTCACCAAGGTGATGATGGACGCGGGCATCCTGCCCGGCATCAAGGTCGACCTCGGTGCGAAGTCGCTCGCGGGATTCCCCGGCGAGCTGGTGACCGAAGGCCTCGACGGCCTGCGCGATCGTCTTGCCGAGTACGCGCGCCTCGGCGCGAAGTTCGCCAAGTGGCGCGCCGTCATCTCGATTGGCGAGGACACCCCGAGCGGCACGTGCATCGAGGCAAACTCGCATGCACTCGCGCGTTATGCAGCGCTGTGCCAGGAAGCCGGCATCGTGCCGATGGTCGAGCCCGAAGTGCTGATGGATGGCGACCATGATCTGGACGTCTGCTACGAAGTCACTGAAGCGACCCTGCGTTCCCTGTTTGGCGCGCTGTACGAGCAGAACGTGATGCTCGAAGGCACGATCCTCAAGGCGAGCATGGTCATCTCCGGCAAGGATTGCCCGGACCAGGCCGACGTCGAAGAAGTTGCCGATGCCACCGTGCGCTGCCTCAAGGCCGCCGTGCCCGCATCGTTGCCGGGCATCGTGTTCCTGTCTGGCGGCCAGTCCGACGAACAGGCGACCGCGCACCTCAATGCGATGAACCAGATGGGTCCGCATTGCTGGCCGCTGTCGTTCTCGTATGGTCGCGCAATGCAGTCCGCCGCGCTCACGCTGTGGGGCAAGGACATGCAGGCGAACTTTGCCGAAGCGCAGAGAACGGTCGCGCTGCGCGCGAAGCAGAACGGTCTTGCTGCGCTGGGTCAATGGCGCAAGGGCGCCTGAAACGTTTTCAGTGATGTTCGACGGGCGCCATGCTGGCGCCCGTTTTTTTGGAGAAAGGAATTGACGATGGAGTTTCCCCGCAGATTGATACTCACGTTCGCGGCTTTGCTGCCGACCCTCGCACAGGCGGGGCAGGCCGATGTCTGCCACAGCCCGACAGGGCCGGTGCAGACAATGCCGCCGCTGAGCAATACGATCCAGTTCAGCTGTCCGCAGGCTGGCAGCCACACGATCCCGGAACTCGCGCAGGCCGGCTGGAAGATCGTCCAAGTCACGCCGATGTCAGACGCCCAATACAACGGCAACTACGAACTCATCATCCAGAAATGAACGCGACATCGTTTGCACGCGCCTTCCAAATCGGCCTCGTGCTCGCCGTCGCGGCGATACCTTTGCTCGCGCTCGCCGACAATGCGGACGTATGCGCAAGCGCGGATGAGCCCTATGCAACGTCGCATCCGCTCGCCAACGCAACAGTGTTCGCTTGCCTGCAGGCGGGCAACCAGACGATTCCGCAACTGGCTACGGCGGGCTGGGAAATCGTCAAGTCAAGCCCGGTCGTTGGCGCCGCAGGATCGATTCACTACCAACTGATCATTCAATCCGGCGATTCGATATTTCGCAGCGGATTTGAGCAACCCTGACGAGCAAAAAAGTTACCTGTAAGCGCGGCTTCAGCCCCGATGCTCCGAACAACATCCTTGCCCAGACTTCCTCCTGAAGGGGAGGGCTTGAGCGCTGCTTTGAAGTCCTCCCCTTCAAGGGAAGGATATTTAGGTGGGGATGGTGTCAGTCGCGAAGCAACAACCATCGCGGCTGAAGCCGCTCCTACGAGAACCACACTCGCAAGATCCTTCAGACATCCAATTTCGACGCAGAGGCCTCGCCGATCGAGCAGAAACGTCGGCGAGTCGCGCGATGTCTTGTCGTATCGCGAAACGCGCGCGCGACCTGCGGAGTTCAGCCGAGCGACGCCAGCCACTCGTCATCGGATCCTTCGTTGACACCTTCAAACAGGATCGTCGACAGATAGCGCTCGCCGGTATCGGGCAGCATCGCAAGCAGCACTGAGCCCTGCGGCGCGGTCGCGGCAACCTGCAATGCCGCGGCTACGGTCGCGCCGGATGACAGGCCAACGAACACACCTTCTTCGCTGGCGAGGCGCCGCGCCGTGTCACGCGCAACGACGTCATCGACGGGCTCGATCGCGTGCGCGACGGTGCGGCTCAATACATCGGGAAGAAAGTCCGGGGTCCAGCCCTGGATCTTGTGCGGTTTCCACTCGGCGCCGGAAAGGAGTGCGGCGCCTGCCGGTTCGCTCGCAATGATTTTCACGTCCGGTCGGGCGAGACGGAGCACTTCGCCGACACCGGTCAATGTTCCGCCGGTGCCCCAGCCAGTGACGAAATAGTCGAGGCGGCGCCCGGCGAAATCTCGCAGGATTTCCGCGGCTGTCGTCTGTCGGTGATACGCGGGGTTCGCCGGATTCTGGAACTGGCGCGCGAGGAACCAGCCGTGTTTCTTCGAGAGTTCCTCGGCCTTGCGCACCATGCCGCTGCCGCGTTCGGCGGCGGGCGTGAGGATCACCTTGGCACCGTAAGCACGCATCAGTTTGCGCCGCTCGACCGAGAACGTCTCCGTCATCAATGCGACGAATTTGTATCCGCGCGCCGCGCAAACCATTGCGAGTGCGACGCCGGTGTTGCCTGATGTCGCTTCGACCACGGTATCGCCGGGTTTGAGCAGACCCTGCTTCTCGGCATCGAGGATGATCGCAAGCGCCAGGCGGTCCTTGACCGAACCGCCGGGATTGAACGCTTCGACCTTGACGTAAAGTTCGACGTTTTCCGGTGCGAGGCGATGCAGCTTGACGATCGGTGTGCCACCGATGGTGTCGACGATGCTGTCGTAAATCATGGCGAAATCCTGTGCGGCTGAATTCAGGCTGCCTGACGCAGCGGAGCGTGCGGTGCGGCGTCGCCCAGCGGCGCGGCGCCAAACCAGTGCAGTTGTTCGGCCAGCGCGGCAACCTCACCGAGGATCAGCAGCGCCGGGGAGCATACTTTGTGCGTATTTGCGCGCTCCGGCAACTGTGCCAGCGTGCCGGTGATGACGCGCTGTTCGGGGCGCGAGCCGTTCTCGATCAACGCGAACGGTGTCGCTGGCGCACGCCCATGCGCGAGCAGGCGATCACGCAGACCGTCCAGCTCGCCGACGCCCATGTAGACCGCCAGCGTTTGTCGCTCCTGCGCCAGCGCAGACCAGTCCAGGGTGTCCAGCGAAGCGCGGCAGTGCGCGGTCACGAAGCGTACTGATTGCGCATGATCCCGATGCGTCAGCGGGACGCCGGCGTGCGCTGCGCAGGCAATCGCCGCCGTGACGCCGGGAACGACTTCGTAGGGGATCGCGTGTGCGCGCAGGAATTCCAGTTCCTCGCCGCCGCGACCGAACACGAACGGATCGCCACCCTTGAGGCGCACCACGCGCTGACCGTTGCGTGCGTGTTCAAGCAGGAGCGCATGGATCAGCGCCTGTGCGGTCGAATGCTGGCCGGCTGCCTTGCCGACCTCGACCCGCACGGCGTCGCGACGAGCGAGTGCGAGTACCTCGGGGCTGACCAGGCGGTCGTGCAGGATCACATCTGCTTCGTTGAGGGCGCGCAATCCCTTGAGTGTCAGCAGTCCGGGATCGCCGGGTCCGGCACCGACCAGAACGACACTGCCTGATCGCGGCGACTGCTTGTCGCGTAATGCGCTTTCGAGCGCTGCCTGCGCAAGCGCTGGTTGTCCGCGACGCAAAAGACCGAGGATGCGACCATCAAACAAGCGCTCATAGAACCGTCGACGCGTGCCGAGGTCTGGATGGCGCGTGCGTATGTGCGTGCGAAAACGATCGGCGAGCGTGGCAAGCGCGCCGAGCGCGGGATCGAGCAAGGTCTCCAACTGCTCGCGCAGCTGTCGCGCCAGCATCGGCGCCGAGCCGGCGGACGAAATCGCGATGACCAGCGGCGAACGATCCACGATCGCCGGTACCTGGAATGAGGACAACGAAGCGTCGTCGACGACGTTGGCGAAAATCCGCCGCGCTGTCGCCGCCATCGCGATTGATCGATTCAATTCGCGATCGGAGGTCGCCGCGATGACCAGCCAGACCTCATCCAGCCAGGCATCCTGGAATTCGCCGGCCCGGTGTCGGATGCGATCTTCGGCGACCAGCTGCGACAGCTGGGCATTCAGCGCGGGCGTCCCGACCGTGACCAGCGCGCCGGCCGCGAGCAGGCTTTCGATCTTGCGCGCGGCCACGGCGCCACCGCCGACCACGAGGACGGCACGCTGCGCGAGATCGGCAAACAGGGGATACAGTTTCATGCGGTTACGACGGCTGCAGCGAGGATCTCCCAAGCTAGGCCTGAGGCGGGGATGCCGGAAATAACTTGTGGTCACGCGCATATGCTGCGGCGGCATGATGGCCGGCGGTTCTTGTGCGGACGTATAGACGGCTAAACAATAGTCATATAGGCTGCCGGATCCGCTGTCGCATGATGCGCGGCGATTTCACCCGGAGCAGCCGATGAAATCCACCGATTCGTATCCCATGTACTGTTGTTGGTCGCTGCTGTACCCCACTGCGGCCCGACTGCGACCGCCATTGAGCCTGCCACCATGACCTTGACCCAACTTCGGTACCTGATCGCCATTGCCGATTCCGGCCTCAACATCACGCTAGCCGCCGAACGGGTGCATGCGACCCAGCCGGGTCTTAGCAAGCAACTCAAACAGCTCGAAGACGAACTTGGTTTCAAGCTGTTCACGCGCAAGGGCAAGAGCCTCGACGCCGTGACCGCCGCGGGCACCGAAGTACTGGAGCGCGCCCGCATCATCCACGCCGAATCCAGCAACATCCGCTCGCTCGCCGCAAATCTGCGCAATGAAGCCCATGGAGAACTGCGCATCGCGACCACGCATACGCAGGCGCGCTTCGCCCTGCCCAAGCCGATTGCCGCATTGCGCAGCCGGTATCCTGACGTTGGTGTGCATCTGCAGCCGGGCGGCGATGCCGAAATCCTGCAACTGCTGGAGCGCGGCCAGTGCGATCTCGCGGTCACCTCCAGTGTCGGTGCGCCGCCAGCCGGTGGCTTTGCACTGCCCGCGTATCGTTGGCAGCGTGTGGTGCTGGTGCCGCGCGACCACAAGTTGGCAAAACTGGGTCGGCCGCTGACGCTGGAGGATCTTGCGGCGTATCCGCTCGTCAGCTACGAGTCGTCGCTGCAGCCCGAGTCCTCGCTGCGGCGTGCGTTCGAAGCCAAAGGCCTGGTGTTGCGACTTGCTTTTACTGCGCGCGATGCCGATCTGATCCGCACTTACGTGCAAGCGGGTCTCGGCGTCGGCGTGCTGGCCGAGATGGCCGTGCGCGACGACGACGAAGGTCTGTGTGTGCTGCCGATTGAGGGCCTGCTCCCGATCTGCACGACCTGGATCGTGCTGCGGCGCAATCGCGTGCTGCGCGACTATGCGCTGGAATTCATCGTGCAACTGGCGCCGCATATCGATCGCCGCGATGTCCGCCGCGCGTTCGACCATGGCATCGAAACGGCGCAATGGCCGCAGGCGCCGCACTGGCGCGACCTGGGTGTTGCGCGTTTGCCGGATTGAGTGGGCGTGCCGCAGATCGCTCTCCACTGGCACTCTTCGTCGAAGTTCAGACACAAGCGGATTCGGCCGCGATGCTCTCCGCGGCATGCACACCATCCCCACCCAACGCCCCCGGCCCTCAGGCGCAGCCTTCGGGCGTTCATCGGCATGCGGACTAATGGTCAGCATGCACGCCTCTTCACCCCCTTTTGAAGGGGAGGGCTGAAGCAGCGCCCACAGGTCCAGCTCAGACCTCCGTATGCAAACCGCATTCGCGCTTGAGGCCGAAGAATCGCGTGTCGTCCAAGCCCATGCCAGGTTCCCAGCGATGCGTCGTGTGCACGTCACCGATCGACAGATACCCTTCGTCGCGTAGTGGGTGATATGGCAGGTCGTGCCGCGTGAGGTAGCGACTGACATCGCGATCGCTCCAATCAGCCATCGGATGCAGCTTCCAGCGATCGTCCTTGAGTTCGATGAAATCGATCTCGGCGCGACTCGCCGACTGGCTGCGGCGCAGGCCGGCGAACCAGGTGTGAGCGCCGAGTTCGCGCAATGCACGCTGCATCGGTTCGACCTTGCGCAAGTGGTTGTAGCGTTCGATGCCATCGACGCCCTGTTCCCACAGACGGCCATGTCGCGCTTCCATCCACGCAATGCCAATCGTCGGGCGGTAGACGTTGAGATTGAGTTTGAGACGCTCACTCATGACATCGGCAAAGCGATACGTCTCTGCGAACAGGTAGCCGGTATCGATCAGGATCACCGGAATGTTCGGTAATGCCTGCGTCACCAGATGCAGTGCGGCTGCGGACTGCGCGCCGAAACTCGACGACAGCACATGCGGGCCGGGCGTCGTCTGCGCGGCCCAGGCAATGCGTTCGGCGGCCGGCAGTTTCGCCAGCCAGCGGTTGAGGTCGGCGCGCGCGCGCAGGTCTTCGGCGGCGGTCAGGAGGTCGGGCGGGTTCATGCAATCACCGTGGCAGGAATCGTGCGCGGGGCTTCGGGCGCAAGCGCGCCGGCGCGCAACAGGAAATCGCCAAAGTCTTCGTCGGTCGACCGTTCGTGCGCGTACTGCGCAAACAAGGGCTCGAGCGTGGCGAGAATTTCGGCTTCGTTGATGTTCTGGCGATGCAGGCGGTTGAGGCGCTGACCGCGAAAATCTGCGCCAAGACGCAGGTCGTAGCGGCCCGGTGCGCGGCCCACGAGTGCGATCTCTCCGAGATATGGTCGCGAGCAACCGTTCGGGCAGCCGGACAGGCGCAATCCAATGGGTGCATCCGACAAGCCATGTCGCGCAAGTTGCGCTTCCAGTTTCGGCAGCAGCTCAGGCAGATAGCGTTCCGCTTCCGCCATGGCGAGGCCGCAAGTTGGCAGCGCAACGCAAGCGAGCGCATGCCGACGGATGCCGCTCTGTGCGCGATAGGCATCGAGCGCATGCTGCGCGACGAGTGCGTCGATCGCGGCGCGATCGTCGGCAGCAACGCCGGCAATGATCAGGTTCTGGTTGCAGGTCAGACGGAATTGCACATGGGAAGCCGCAGCGCGAAGCACACATGCAATCTCGCGCAGGCCGGTGAGCCAGGGCTGACCCGGCGTATCGGCGACGCGGCCGGCTGCAATGTGCAGGGTCAGGTGCCAGCGACCATCCTCGCCTTCGATCCAGCCGTAGCGGTCGCCATTGTTTGCGAACGCGAAAGGCCGCGCGGGCTCCAGTGCAAAGCCGAGACGTTGCTCGAGTTCGCGCGTGAACCAGTCGAGGCCACGATGCTCGATCGTGTATTTCAGTCGCGCATACAGGCGCTGGCTGCGATTGCCGAAATCACGTTGCACGGTCAGCACGCCTGTCGCGAGCGCGAGCAGCCGCTCCGGCGCAACGAAACCGATCACGTCGCCGAGACGTGGCCAGGTTGTCGGATCGCCGTGGCTTGCGCCCATGCCGCCGCCGACAGCAACATTGAATCCCTTGAGCTCGCCGTTCTCGATGATCGCGATAAGGCCAAGGTCCTGTGCGAATACATCGATGTCGTTGGTGGGTGGAACGGCGAGACCAATCTTGAACTTGCGCGGCAGGTAAGTGGCGCCGTAAAGCGGCTCCGATTCTCCTTCGTCTCCGGCAACCTTTTCACCGTCGAGCCAGATCTCGTGATACGCGCGCGTGCTCGGCAGCAGGTGTTCGGACAGACGCGCAGCCCACTCGTAAGCGATCTGGTGCGCCGAGGACTGCAGCGGGTTGGCTGAGCTGACCACCGTTCGATTGACGTCGCCGCAGGCGGCGAGTGTGTCGGCCAGGCTCGCATTGATCGCGGCGATCGTCGGTTTCAACCGGCCCTTGATCACGCCGTGCCACTGGAAGGTCTGCCGCGTGGTGATGCGCAGCGTTCCGTTCGCGTGTTCTCGCGCAATCGCGTCAAAGGCAAGCCATTGCGACGGCGTCACCACGCCGCCGGGCAGGCGTGCTCGGATCATGAAGGAGTACGCCGGTTCGAGTTTTTGCTGGCGTCGTTCCTCGCGCAGGTCGCGGTCGTCCTGCTGATAGCTGCCGTGAAATTTCAGCAGCTTGTTGTCGTCGTCACTGATTGCGCCGGTGATCGGATCGGCCAGACCCGCGGCGATACCGCCGCGCAGAAAACGGCTGGCCGCCTTGATCTCTTCGAGGTGGGAAGGCGTGGTTGTCATTTCAATACACGTCGCGGGCGTAGCGCCCTTGCTGGATCAGTTCGGATAGGTGCGCCTGCGCGCTTTCGCGATCGAGACCGCCGTGCGTCACGAATACATCGACGAGCGCTTCGTGCACGTCCCTGGCCATCTGCGTGGCATCGCCGCACACATAGAGGCGCGCGCCGTTTTCGAGCCACGCGTGCAGCTCGCTTCCGTGCTCGCGCAGGCGATCCTGCACGTAGACTTTCGATTCCTGATCGCGCGAAAACGCGAGGTCGAGCCGATGCAGTGCGCCTTTGCGCAGCGCGTCCTGCCACTCGGTCTGATAGAGGAAATCGTCGTGGAAATGCCGATTGCCGAAGAACAGCCAGTTGCGTCCGCGCGCGCCCGCTTCGTGGCGCTCCTGCACAAATGCACGGAAGGGCGCGACGCCGGTACCCGGCCCGATCATGATCACGTCGGTGCCGGCATCGGGCAGACGGAAGCGCTCGTTCGACTCGATGAACACGGGCACGCGTGCGCCATCGTCGCGCGATGTCAGGAACGTCGACGCGGTGCCGGCGTGCGTATGGCCGAACGCCTTCCAGGCGACATTCGCGACAGTCAGATGGACTTCATCTCCGACCCTGCGGCGACTCGACGCGATCGAATACAGGCGCGGGGTCAGCGGGCGCAACGCCGCAACGAGTTCGTCTGCGTTCCACACGGCCGGAAATTCGCGCAACAGGTCGATCACCTGGTGCGTATTGAGCAATTTCGCAAGGTCGCTGTTGCGATCCGGCGCGAGCAGGCGATTGAGATCCTCCGCTCGCGCGTGTGCTGCGTGTGCTGCGATGAACGGACGTGCGAGCCTGGTGAGTTCGCGACGCGTGCTCAACCACGCATGCAGCGAGTGGGTCTCGCCTGCGTGCGTAACGCGGGTCTCGCCATCCAGCTGCAGCGTCTGCAGGACCGCATCAACGAGCACGGCCGCGTTCGTCGGCCACACGCCCAGCGCATCGCCGGGTTCGTAGGTGAGGCCGGAGCCTTCCAGCGACAGTTCAACGTGGTGCACGGCGCGCGCGCCGTCGCGCGAGACGATGCGCTGATTGACCAGCAGTTCCGCAGCAAACGGACGCTCGCGGCTCCACTCGGCGTTGGCGGCGTGGGGACGCAACGCGGTGACCGTCGCGCGCGGTGCAGCGGTCTTCAGCGTTTCGCGTGCGGCGCCGAGCGCCTGCTCCAACCATGGGGTTGCCACGGTTTCGATATCGACGTCGGCCTCGCCGGCAGCCAATACACGCGTAGCGCCGAGTTCGGCCAGGCGTGCATCGAGGCGGCGGCCGATCGCGCAAAACTGCGGGTAGCTCGAATCACCGAGGCCGAGAACGGCGTACTTGAGGTCGACCAACGGCGGCACGCGTTTTCCAACGACGAACTCGACCAGCCCGCGCGCGTCATCCGGCGGATCGCCGTCGCCTTGCGTGCTGATCACGATGTAGAGCAGGCGTTCGGATTTCAGCTCACGCTGCGGATACACATCGGCGCGCAAGAGGCGGACAGCGAGACCGGCATTCTCCGCATCGTGGGCAAGCTTCTCGGCAAGCCTCCGGGCATTGCCGGTCTGACTTCCATAGATGATCGTCAGGCGTTCCTGCGGCCCTGCTTCACGTGCGGGTACCGTTGGCAACGCACGCGCGGCGCTGCCGGCATGGCTCGCCTGCGCGGCGGCATAACCGGAAAGCCACCACAGCGTAGGTGCATCGAGGCCGTCAAGTAGTCGCAGGATTTCAACGGGACCCTGCCCGGGCAGCGGTGCGATCGTCGTGGCGGGCAGGGCTGACACGGCAGAGTCCTTGAATGGACGTCCAGACGTCCGGAAGGGCCTTGATGCTAGGCCTGCTTCCGTCGTGACGGAAAGAATGGCTGGTTATGCGTATATACAGCGCGGGTGCAGTGCCGAGGCAGTGGCGGTGCGCTTGGTTGCGACGCACGGGCGACGGGACGCCCGTCGCAAGTCGGCGCCCACGTGCTCAACTCACCCCGATTGCCGCACGCAACGCCGCGCCGCGCCGATCCCGCTGCCGAAGCAGCACAGGACGATCGTGCGCGGCACATTGTCCGTCGTGTTTCATGCGCGCATTTCACGGCACGCAGGTCAATCACGCTGAAATCGTGTCACGCCTGAGTCGGTTCGGCGGCAACATGGCACACATGCCTTCAACTTTCAGCAGCTCGGTCGGCGGACTCGCCGGATTGAACGGCGAAGTCACGCGCCATGCGGCGGCGATCGGATTTCTCAACGACTTCTGGTTGATGATGGTGATGACGGTGGTAGCGATTCCGCTGCTGTTGTTGCTGCGGCCGGTGAAGACGAAGGCGGCGCCCGCGGTGGTTTCTGACCACTGACGAGCTCGCTTCGGATGGTCGTGTGCAGGGATTGGGGCCGCCACGAGTTCGTCCGGGACCTCAGCGACCAGGGGACGCATCAAGCGCAATCGGTGCGCGGTCTGTCTATCCTGCTCGTGTAGCATCGAGTCCATGCTCGTCGAACTCTCATCGCTGCCGTTGCCTCGACTTGACTGCGGCGTCGCTTTGCTGCGCTCCTGGCGCCCGGACGATCTCGATAGCCTCGTCGCCAACGCCAGCCACGCCGATGTCTCGCGCGGGCTCCGCGATCGCTTCCCGTATCCGTACACCGGCGCCGACGGTCGCGCCTGGCTCGCGCGCGCGGTCGATGAATCCGATCGCGCATGGGCGATCGAGATCGACGGCGCGGCGGTCGGTGGTGTCAGTCTGCATCCGGGTGTTGACGTGCATCGCCATTCGGCGGAATTGGGATACTGGATCGGGCGCAACTACTGGGGTCGCGGCGTGATGACCACGGTGCTGGCTGCGTTCGCGGACCGTGCGATGTCCGCGTTCCGTCTGCATCGGTTGTTCGCGACCGTGTATGCGAGCAACCCGGCATCGATGCGCGTGCTGGAGAAAGTCGGGTTCGAGCGCGAGGTTGTGCAGAAGTCGGCGGTCATGAAGCGTGGCGAATTGCTGGATCTGTATGTTTATGCGCGGGTGCGCGCCCAGTTGGATCCATTTCTGGAACAATGAGGGTGTGCAACGTCGACGGCGTGCGTCGGTGAGAAAGCGAGAATCAACAAGAATCAGCGGAGCGTGACAGGCGATGAGCAACGACAAGGATTCCGAATCGCCCTGGGCTCGCGCGCGCGTGCGCACCCCGGAAATGGCTCGCAAGGAGCAAGGTCCGCGACGCGGAGCGCCCGCGCCTTCGCGCTCTGCGAACGAATATCCGCCGCGGGCGCGCCAAGCGCCTCAGGCGGCCGAGCATCGGGATGAGGGCAACGCGCATCAGTCACCCGCGCGCGAAGCGCGCCTGTACGGCCTCAACGCCTGTCTCGCCGCATTCGCGAAACGGCCCGATGCCTTGCGCAAGGTTTATCTGATCGAGGCGCGGATTCCTGCATTGAAGAACGTGCTCGCGTGGTGCGTGCAGCATCGGCTCGGCTATCGCGTCGTTGAAGAAGCGGATCTCGACAAGTTGACCAGTTCGCGTCATCACGAAGGCGTCTGCTTCGACATGCAGCGCACGCCGCCGCTGGAACTTGCGAGCTTGCTGGCATCTCTGCCGCAAGCACCTGCGCCTTCATTGCTGCTGTGGCTCGACGGCGTCGGCAATCCGCACAATCTTGGCGCGCTGATGCGCAGCGCCGCGCATTTCGGTGTCGGCGGTGTGATCGTGCCACGCTCAGGTGGGCTTGACGTCTCCGGCGCAGCCGCACGCGTGGCCGAGGGCGCGGCGGAGATCGTGCCGCTGGTGCAGGCGAATTCCGCCGCGGATGCGCTCGCCGCGTTGCGCGCGCAGGGTTACGCGTTTGCGGCGACGGTGCCGCGCGACGGGGTTTCGCTCTACGCGACCGCGTTGCCGCAGCGTCTCGTGCTTGTGTTCGGCGCCGAGGGTGAGGGGATGAGCGAGGCGATGATCGATGCCGCCGGATTGCGGCTGTCGATTCCCGGCAGCGGTGCGATTGAGAGTCTCAATGTTGCTGCCAGCGTTGCCGTTTTGCTGGGCGAGTATTGGCGACAGTGCGCTGTGGATCGCTAGCCCATGGGTGGAAGTGGTTTTGTAGGAGCGGCTTCAGCCGCGATGCTCTGCTTCAATTCTGCCAAGAAGAAAAGCATCGCGGCTGAAGCCGCTCCTACAGCTTTCCGTTTCAATTTCTTGCGATTCCTGCGGAAGCGCCTATTCGCCCGCGTCGTTCGCGAACGCGCCGGGCGCTGAACCGAAATCGCCGTGCGCCTGCGCCGCAAGGTAGGCGCTTACCGCATACACGGCGACGTTCTGGCGCAACTGTTCCGGGTCGATCTTGTCGAGCGTGTCGTTCGCGGTGTGGTGCCAGTCGAAGTAACGCGTCGCGTCCTGGTGCAGGGACAACGCGGCCATGCCGACCTTGTGCATTTCGGAAAGATCCGAGCCGCCATTGCCCGGCGCCTTCGCGTCGTACTCGACGCCGAGTGGTTTCAATACGGCAGCGATCTGATCGACCGCGCCGCGCGCTTCGGGCTTCACGGTCGCCGTGATAAGGCGGACGCGATCCGCGCCGGAATCCGATTCGCTGCCGAGCACGGCATGCGCGATCGCCTTTGCATTGCCGGCTGCGAACACCTTGCCGCCGTAAAGACCGGCTTCCTCGTCCGCGAATGCGACCACACGAATGCTGCGCGCCGGCCGCGTCGGCAACTGCGCGATCAGATGCGCGGCGCCGACCGAAATGCCAATGCCGACGCCGTCGTCGATCGCGCCCGTGCCCGGATCCCATGAATCAAGATGACCGCCCATCACGAAATATTCGTCGGGCTTCTTCGAGCCGCGCAGTTCCGCGATCACGTTGGCGCCCGTGTACTCGCCTTCGATGCCGCAGTCGAGCGCAAGCTTGATCGTGACCGGCTTGCCCGACTTCAGCTCGCGTTCGAGCTGGTCCGCATCCGGGCTTGACAAAGCCGCTGCCGGAATCGGTGTGACACCCTTGTCGAAATGCGTGACGCCGGTATGCGGCAGGCGGTTGCTGTCGCTGCCCGCCGAACGCAGCAGGAATGCGACCGCGCCCTTGGTTGACGCGAGCGATGGTCCCTGCGTGCGCACGTGCGAACCCATGCCGTAGTCGTGCCCATCCGGACGCGCGTGCATGCGTGGACCGACATAGACGATCTTGCCAACCACGCTTGATGGATCGGCTGCGTTCAGCGCATCGAATGAATCGAAGCCAACCACCTCGGCATTGATGCCACCCGCCGGTGTGCCGGGCGAATGGCCGAGCGCGATGAGGGCAAGCGGCTGCGGATACGGTGCGAGGATCTCGCCGTGTTCGCTGCGACGTACCCACTTCGGATAGGTGACCGGTTCAGTCCAGACCTTGTCGAAGCCGAGTGCCTTGAACTTCGCGATGACCCAGTCGCGTGCCTTCGCGTCATTCACGCCGCCGGCGAGGCGCGCGCCGATTTCCGTGGTCAGGCCGGCGGTGAATTCCCACGCGGCATCATCGTGCAGCGCCTTGTCGCGCAATTGTTCGGCGACCTGGATGTCGGCCGCGGCGATGGTGGTCGGCTTGTTCGCGGCAAACGCAGCGGGTGCTGCCAGCAGCACGGAGATGACGATCGGAAGCGTTCGGCGCATGGCGGAAGTCCGTTGGGGAAAACCACCATTATGCGCGCCGGTCACGCTATGCGTTTGGGCCAAAGGTCATGCGACGCAAAGAGCCATTGCGCGTCACATCGTGCGCGATCGGCGCACGCAATGCCTTATCGCCCGGATCAGCTCTTCTTGAGCAGATCGCGGATTTCGGTCAGCAGCACGACATCGGCGGGCGGTGGCGCCGGAGCTGCTTCTTCCTTCTTCACGAGGCGGTTGACGAGCTTGACGACGAGGAAGATCGCTGCGGCAACAATCGCGAACTGGATGAGCGTATTGAAGAACGCGCCATACATGAGGGCGACTTCTCCCTTGCCATCCGGGCCTGCTGCCTTGAGCACCCATTTGTAGGCAGAAAAATCCACGCCGCCAATGATCATTCCGATCGGCGGCATGATGACCTGGTCGACCAGGGACGTGACGATCTTGCCGAACGCCGCGCCGATGACTACGCCGACGGCGAGGTCGATGACATTGCCGCGCATCACGAACGACTTGAACTCGGAAACCATGCCCATGATTCTCTCCCGGACCGCGTTGTGGATTGCCTGTCGCCAAAAGGCGCGACTTACTTTACCCGAAGGTCATCGCGATTGAAGAAGGAGCAGGTCAAACAATGTGACCTTCGAGGACCGCAAAGTCGCCGAGTTGCGCGCGCACATGGTCGCCTCGCTGGAGTGCCGCAACGCCGGCGGGCGTGCCGCTGAAGATCAGGTCGCCGGCCTTGAGTTCCCAGAGCTTGGAGAGCTCGTGAATGATTGCAGCGACCGGAAAAATCATCGCATCGATATCCGATTGCTGGCGCATTTCACCGTTCACCTGCAGCGACAGCAAGACATGCTGCGGATGGCCGATGGCGGCCACAGGATGAATCGCTGACACCGGCGCCGAGGCGTCGAAGCCCTTGGCCACATCCCAGGGGTGTCCCTTTGTCTTTGCGATCGCCTGCAGGTCTCGACGCGTAAGATCGAGGCCGACGCCATAGCCATAAACGCATTCGAGCGCGCGCTCGAGCGCAATGTCGCGACCGCCGGATGCCAGCGCGACAATCATCTCGACTTCATGATGCAGGTCTTGCGTCGCGGAAGGGTACGCAATGTCGGAGCCATCGGTGACGATCGCGTCGGCGGGTTTCATGAAGAACATCGGCTGCCCGCGTTCGACGCTCGCGCCCATCTCCTTGGCGTGGTCGGCGTAGTTGCGGCCAATGCAGTAGATGCGATGCAGCGGAAAGCGCGCGTCGCTGCCGGCAATGGGCAGGCTGGGCACCGATGGTGCGGGAATGGCGTAGGGCATGATCAGATTCCGTGGAGATGCGGCACGCAGGATAGCAGCGCCCCTCAGGCGCGGCCGCCGGGCTTGCCCGCGCGCGCTTCCTTGCGCCACATCAGTTTGAGGCCGGACCAGATCGCATCGATCGCGCAGACTTTGATGTCGACCAGGCCCATCGGCAATGCAATGGAACGAACGGTGTCTTCGCTGATGTCGGTGCGAACGCCGGAACTTCTTTTCGGCCACGAAATCCAGATCACACCATTCGCCGGCAAGCGTGCCGACAAGGATTTTACTTCCCTGTCGAGCCGCGCGGCCTTGTCGGCAAACACATGCGCGAAATCGAACGCAGCTCGCGGACCGACCAGCATCGGAGCATGGCCGTCCGCACCGACCAGGGTCGCATAGTCGCAAGGCGCGCCGCGCACCAGCACGCGCAAGTGCGGCGCGAGTCCCAGCTTCCGCCAAACGGGTTTGCCGGAATAGCCGATCGGTGGCGCATGTGACATCTGTCACCTCCAAAAGGTGATCGCGGCGCCTTGCGACGTTGGTCCAATGCGACGAGTCTATGGCAGACTTGGAGACCGTGTGCGGCAGGAATCAGGAAACGTGGAGAAATCCGATTTATTGAATCAGTTGCGCATCGATCGCAGCGAGTCTGCGGTGGGCGCACACGCCTCGCGCACATGGATCGGCGTCGTTCTCGCCGTGTTGGCCTTGACCGTGCTCGCGGCGGCTGGCTGGTGGTTCCTGCTCGGTGGCAAGGCGATCGAAGTCGAGGCCGCCACCGCGGCTGCACCGGCGAGCAACGATTCGGGCTCCACGGCCGTGCTGCAGGCGACCGGCTATGTGACTGCGCGGCGCCAGGCGACCGTGTCGGCGCAGATCACCGGCACCATGCTGGATGTGCTGATCGAAGAAGGTGAGCATGTCGAAGCCGGCCAGGTGCTCGCGCATCTGGAGGACACCGCGCAACAAGCAACCCTGAAGCTCGCGCAGGCGCAGCTCGCGTCGGCGAAGGCGCTGGTCGGCCAGTATCAGGCGCAGCTTGCGCAGTCGCACCGTGATCTCGCACGCCAGCAGGAGCTGATCGGCCGCAAACTGGTTTCTCAGCAGGCGCTTGAAACCGTGCGCACGCAGGGCGAGACATTGAGTTCGCAGCTCGCGGCGCAGCAGCGCCAGGTCGATCTCGCGCAGGCGCAGTTGCGCGGTGCGCAGGTGCAACTCGACTACACGACCGTGCGTGCGCCGTTCGGCGGCGTCGTCATCGCGAAGTCCGCGCAGGTCGGCGAAATCGTCTCGCCGTTTTCCGCCGGCGGTGGTTTCACGCGCACCGGCATCGGCACCATCGTCGACATGGACTCGCTCGAGATCGAAGTCGACGTCAATGAGTCCTACATCAACAGAGTGCTCGCGAAGCAGCCCATTGAGGCGGTGCTCGACGCCTATCCGGACTGGAAAATTCCCGGTCACGTCATCGCGATCATCCCGACCGCGGATCGCGGCAAGGCGACGATCAAGGTGCGCGTTGGTTTCGACCAGAAGGACGCTCGGGTTGTGCCCGACATGGGCGTGCGCGTGTCCTTCCTCGAAGAAGTGAACAAAAGTGGCGCCTTGGCGCCGCCGGTTGCGCGCGGAGCGCTGGTGCCCGCGACCAGCATCGTGCAGCGCGATGGCAAGAGCGTGGTTTTTGCGATCGACGGCGATCGCGCCCACGCTCGTGCGGTCACGCCGGGACAGACATCCGGCGACCAGCGCCTGGTCGACAGTATTGCGGCGGGCACGCGCGTCGTGCGCACGCCCACCGCGGAGCTTGCAGATGGAGCGCGCGTGCAGGTGAAGAAATAGTTGTCATTCACACCATCCCCATCCAACCCTCCCCTTGAAGGCGAGGGCTTGAGCGAAATCCACAGCCAATCCCTTTTCCGGGGAAGGCTTGAGCCAAGAGGTAGACAATGAGCACACTCGTCGAGATCCGCAACGTCAGCAAGGTGTACGAGCGCGGCAAGCAGAAGGTCGAAGTGCTGCATCACATCGACCTCGATATCGCAAAGGGCGATTTCCTCGCGCTGATGGGTCCATCGGGCTCGGGCAAGACGACTTTGCTCAACCTCATCGGCGGGCTCGATTCTCCCACCGAGGGCAGCATCGGCGTCGGCGGGCAGCGCATCGATCAACTGAGTCAGGGCGCTCTCGCAAACTGGCGTTCCTCGAATGTCGGTTTCATTTTCCAGTTCTACAATCTGCTGCCGATGCTTTCTGCTCAGAAGAATGTCGAGCTGCCGCTGCTGCTGACCAAACTCGGAGCGGCGCAGCGCAAGAAGAACGCCGGCATCGCGTTGCAACTGGTCGGCCTCGCCGATCGCGCAAGCCACAAGCCGACCGAGCTTTCAGGCGGCCAGCAGCAACGCGTCGCGATCGCACGCGCGATCGTCTCGGACCCGAACCTGCTGGTGTGCGACGAGCCGACCGGCGATCTCGATCGCCAGTCCGCAGAGGACGTGCTCGGCTTGTTGCAGATGCTCAACCGCGATCACGGCAAGACCATCGTCATGGTCACGCATGATCCGAAAGCGGCCGAGTATGCAAGCCATACGCTGCATCTCGACAAAGGCACGCTGGTTGAACAAGCGCATGCATGATTTTCTTTCTCCCGGAAGGGGAAGGAACAACGGAGTGCCATCATGAAATATCTACATCTGATCTGGGCCGCGCTGTTCCGGCGCAAGACCCGCACGATCCTCACCCTCGTCTCGATCATTGCCGCGTTCCTGCTGTTTGGTCTGCTCGATGCGGTGCGCGTCTCGTTCGCGGAAGCCGGGCAATCGGCCAATGGCGCTGAACGCCTGCAGACCGGCGCGCGCCTGTCTTTCATCCAGCCGCTGCCCATGAGCCTGGGCGCACAGATCGCCATGGTTCCCGGCGTCAAGGACGTGGCGCACGCGAA
>JBDSNK010000251.1:0-5630 GCA_039915385.1 Dokdonella sp. | reverse complement strand
TCGACTTCGCACGCGCGAAGACGTCCGGTGCCGAACCGAACCTGCATGTTGAAAGCAATGCGGGCTTCGACAGCTTCAGCGTACCGGTGCCTGCGAATGCGCACATCGTCAGTCCGAGCGCGAACGTCGGCGAGGTCAACCCCAACCTGAAGTGGCGCTCGCGCAATGCCGGCGGCCAGCTCAGCTGGAGCACGGACATGACGATCCCGAGTTTCGACAGCCCCGACTTTCCGTCGCCGACTTCACTGGCGACGCTCGACTGGGGCGTGCTGTATTCGTTCTCGTTTACTTCGACGTTGGCGCCGGGTACGGGTAGCGCGATGCTGCATGTCGCCGAGTCCGGTGATCCGGTGTCCTATCAGGTGGCAACGCTGGTGCCGGGTGGCGCAACGGGTCGCGCAACGAAGTGATCGAATCGCAACGTTGATGCGACAACTTCGCGGCGCCGGGACGTGTGTCTCCGGCGCCGCGTAAGTGCGATCGCTATAGTCAGGTCTGGGGAAACGCAGGGCAGATCGACGCCATCGCTGCGCATCCGTTGTGTCCATCTTCGGGGAAGCGTGCAGCGTGCCGAATCACTACCGTCACTCGGGCTCGACCATGGTTGTCGCCTTGTTTGCGGTGATCTGCTTGCTGACGTCTTCTGCGGCGGCTGCGCTGGATTTCACGCCGCATGGCACTCAGCCCGGTTTGAATGTAGCAATAAGCTCGGCGGACGTTTGCATCGACTGTCACCGAAGCCTTGATCCTGCCAACGCCGGCTTCATGCCGCACTCGACGTGGGGCGGCTCGATGATGGCCAATGCATTGCGCGATCCGCTGTTCTGGGCGGCGCTTGATGTTGCGAACAACGACGCTGCAGAGGCAGGCCAACCTGGCATCGGCGATTTTTGTCTGCGCTGCCACACGCCGCGAGGATGGCTTGGTGGCCACGTCGTCAAGGACGGTTCCGGCGGCAGCCCCGGGCCCGCCGGTGAAAGCGGCTGCCAGCTCAAGGGCACCTACGCAGCGAAGGATCGCAGCACAAACGACTATGCCGGCGTCGACTGCCACTTCTGCCACCGTTTGATGCACGATGGTCCGCAAGGGCAATCGAACATCATCGGCAACGCGAACGCATGGGTTGATGATTCGCTCAGTTGCGCCAGCACACCCGGATTTTTCGGCCCTTGCCGACGCGGTCCTTACCAATATCCAGTGGGGAGCGCTCTGGAGGCTCCGCATGGTTGGGCCTATTCCTCTCATCATGCGAGTTCGGCTCTGTGCGGAAGTTGTCATGACGTGAGCACGCCGGACACCGATCAAGGACCTTTCAAGACCCTGGTCCTTGCCGACGGAACCGCGACAACGCGTCCTTTCCCGATCGAGCGCACTTACACGGAGTGGAATCGCAGCCTGTTTGCCGATGCAATCTTTCGCGATGGTTTTGGCGACCTTCCGTCCGGAAATCCTGCTGTCGCAAAGGCGCAGCAGTGCCAGGACTGTCATATGCGCGCGTCGCAGGATCCGCTGGCCAAGGCCTGCGAGATGAATCCTGCCGGGTCACGCAGCGGCAATCTACCTGTGCATGAATTTGTGGGCGCGAACGCGTGGATTCCCGGCATCATCAAGAACGAATACGGCAGCGACCTGCTGCAACAGCCCGAAGACTACGACCGCACCATGGCTTCGGCCCGGCAGATGCTCGCATCGAGCGCTGCAATTGCGACAACGATCACCGCCTACACGCCTGCGACATCCCTCACGGCAGGTTCGATTTCGATCGAGGTCAGCGTGACGAATCTCAGTGGACACAAATTGCCGACGGGCTATTCCGAAGGTCGACGCATGTGGCTCAACGTGCAGGTCCACACGGCCGCAAACGTGCTGGTGGCAGAGAGTGGTGCCTATGACGCGGCTACTGCGAGTCTCACTGAGGACGTGCAGGCACGCGTGTATGAAGTCCTTCAAGGCGTCTGGGATGCGGGAACTCACAGTTGTCGCGTTGAACAGGCAGGCGGCAAGCAGTTTCATTTCGTACTCAACAATTGTGTTGTCAAGGACAATCGAATTCCCCCTATCGGGTTCCGTCTGACGGCGCCCGATGATCCGCAGGGCTATGAAGTCCCTCCCGTCGCCGCGACTTACGCGGAGACGACACCAGGCTCGGGCGTGCTCGTCAATCGCGACAAAGTGATCTATGCCTTCGGCATTCCTGCCGGTTTGGTTGGGCCGATGACGGCCAGCGCAACGCTTTACCATCAAGTATCGAGCAGGGAATACATCGAGTTCCTGCGTGATCAGGCCGTCGACAACGCGATCCCTGCTGAGAACGATCTGTGTGCGGGCGGGCCCGGCAGGCCATTCAGCGTTGGTCCGCAAGCGTTGTCGCGCGGTGAATACATGTTCGACCTCTGGAGCAATCCATTGCACGGCAAGTCGCCACCGGAATCTGTAGGTTCCGCCAGTGCAGTCACCGCGACAAAGTCGCGTCACCGATGACGTCGCATTGCATGAGATGCTGCGCGGTCATTGCAGGCAATTCCACGGAGATCAGGCGCAAGTGATATCGATCCGTCCAAAACCCATTTTTGCTGGCACGCTGGCGCTGCTCGTCGCTGTTGGATGCGCTTCAACGCCGCGCTCGCCAGCGCCGGCAAAGGCGTCATCGGAATTGATTGCGAGCGACGTGCCCGATGCCGGTCGCATGAAGGGTATCGTCGTCATTCGAAGCTATGTCGACTTCTTCGTGATCAAGGGCGTTGAAGTGCGACGCCGGATCGAGATGGCTTGGGATTACGATCGCGCGACCGCGATTCGCAGGACCTATGACCTGTCGGACAAACTCTTGCAGACCGAGGACCTTCCAGGCGCCGAGATGCGCCTCACGGCGATTGAGAACGACCGCGTCAAGGCACTGGTCAGCGGCTACCCGACGCTGAAAGACATCGCTAAACAAACAGGCGTCGTGATCTGGGGTGGCGGCTTCGTGCTGCGCAAACCTGGCGATCGCTGGTGCGACGCGGGTACGCGCTGCATCCACGCGATCTTGTCCACAGACAACGGAGTGACCGCGGTCGCGCACGCGATCGTCGACCTGCAGCGGGATCGGGTCGTCTATCCGGAATACGACATGGACCAATACAAGACAACGGCAAAGCATTCAATGGGGAGCAAGTAGATGCGTACTTTGAAACGATGGTTGTTGGCGGCGCTGTTGCTGGGCGGCGGTTATTGTGGTGCGACCCTGGCTGATTCGCCGACGTGCGCGAGCCCAGAGACCAAGCTCAGCTGGCCTGCTGTGAATCCGATCTGGGAAATGTGCTGGGTGCGTCCGAGCGATAGCGTAGCGACCGATGGTTCCAGCCTGGAATTGCGCAAGGTCTATTTCAAAGGGCATCTGGTCATGCGGCGGGCGCACGTGCCGATGCTGTTTGCGGAGTACCGCACCAGCACCTGTTATCGGGACTGGAAGGATACCGATGTTCCCTTTCTCTCCGATCACGCGGTGCAGAACAAGCTCGGCATTTCGATAGACCCGCCAAAAGCGACGACGTCCTGCGATCGCTCCAAGGATCCGACGGCGGCCTACGGCGACTGTCCGTTCCAGTTGAGTGGATACCCCAATGCAACCGCAAGTTGTGCGCAGGGGGTTAGCATCGAGGACGGCGGAGACCATGTCACCCTCACCACGCAACATTCTGCAGCTTGGTACCAGTACACCTCGCGCTGGATGTTCTATTCGGATGGCCGCATGGAACCGCAGTTCGGCTATGGCAACAACGATGGCACGAACAGCAGCATCACTCACTGGCACCACAACTATTGGCGCATGGAATTCGCGATCGACGATCCGGTCAATGCAATCAACACGCTCAGTGTCAACAATGTGGACAAGACCACCGAGTTCAGCGATTTGCGCAATGCGACTGGCGGTCCGGGCGGCGTGCCGAAGACATGGGAAGTCCGCAATCCCGTCACCGGCAACGGCTATCGTCTGGTACCCAGCAGCGACGACTATCTGATTCCGACCAACGAATCCGGTCGCAATTTCCACACCACCGACGTGATGGCAACCAAGCAGCACGACGGCGAATACGGCGACCGATCGGACAATCCTCTTGGCGTTTGCGCCATGAACCAGAACGCCTTGGTCAACAGCGAAAGCCTGGTAAATACTGCCATTGCGCTCTATTACCGCGTATCGGTTCGCGACGCGACGAACAACAATTGGCCGCCCGGTTGCAGCGGTGCGACCTGCATTCCGCAAGACTCCATGGTCTGCAAGAAGCGCGGTCCGACGCTGCAGCCATTCGGACCGTGGGTCAATTCGACGCCGACCAATCCCGCAGCGACGGTCGCGCCAGGCACCGTCGATGTCGTGGTTGATCACGGCGCCAGTGCGACCGACATGTTCGGCATCACCAACGGCGGCGATGTCGGCAGCACGCTGAACTACACGCTGGACCTTTCGTCGACCTCGTGTGCAAGTCCTGCTGCGGTGTCCTGGCTGAGCGTAGCGCCGATCTCGGGTGCGGTTGCTCAGGCGGCGACCAGCACGATCACCGCGACGGTGAATGCAATGGCGCTCACTGCGGGCAGCTACTCGGCCTTTATCTGCGTGCACAGCAACGACACCGCGCAGCCGCTGATTTCCGTGCCTGTGTCGGTGACCGTGAATGTACCGCCCGCGCCGACAGCGGCGGTGTCGACGGCAAGTTTGAGCTTGAGTGTCGTCGCGGGCGCCAGCACGAGTGGTCCATTCACCCTGGGCAATACAGGTGCGGCCGGCAGCACGCTGCACTTCACGATCGACGCGACGACGCCGGCGTGGTTGAGCGCAGCGCCGGCATCCGGTTCGATCGCGCAGGGATCGCCTGCCGTCTCGATCACAGCGACAGCGAATGCCGCCAGCCTTGCGCCTGGAAACTATACGGGCACGATCAACGTGCACAGCGACGACAGCGCGAATCCGACCGTGCCGGTGAGCGTGAACCTGAGCGTGAGCGCGCCCGCGCCGACGGCCGCGGTATCGCCGGGGAGTCTGTCCTTCAGTTTCCCGCAAGGTGGCAACGGCAATGCGACGTTCGATGTCGGCAACAGCGGCTCTCCTGGCAGCACGCTGCACTACACGATCGACACCGCCTCGACGTCATGCGCAAGCCCCGGTCCGGTCATTTGGCTCAGTCGCTCACCGGCAGCGGGATCGGTCGCGCAGGGAGGACCTGCCGACACGGTCACGATCACGGCAGACAGCAGTAGTCTCGCGCCCGGCAGCTACTCCGCCCTTGTCTGCGTGCACACCGATGATCCGGCGCACGCGTTGATCGCGGTGCCGGTCAGCCTGTCGGCGACCGATGTGATTTTCTTCGACGGCTTTGACCCGTTGCCCTAGATCGACGCCTTCCACGCCTGCCGTGCAGGCGTGGAAGACTGAGCCGCGCCGGTACAGGCGGCAAGGCGATTGATTCCTGCGAACACTTGAGACCTCCCTTAGGGGAGGTTTTTTTTGCGCTGCGCAATGGTCGTACATGGCGCCGAATGCTTCCCGGCGGCTTTCTTGCTGAACGGACGGCGATGGTGGCTGGCCATTTCCGCGCATTGTGAATGGAGGACGACTGTCCTCCGCAAATAAAGTTGCGTCGATCAAA
>JBDSNK010000291.1:0-10260 GCA_039915385.1 Dokdonella sp. | reverse complement strand
AGGCCCCAGTACCACGTGGTGTCGCTGCCCTTCTGGAAATAGCAGGCGAGCGAGGAGGTGTCGGCGGCCGCCGCTGGCACGGCCTTCTCCGAACGGTCTTTGTTGTTGGCCGGCCCCTTGCCGGCAGCGAGGGCAACTGTGGGAAGGGCGGCGACGAGGGTGAGCGCGAGCACATGACGCAATTTCATCAGTTCACTCCAATGGGTTGGATGAGGAGCCGGCCACGACGTGCCCTGCGTGCAGCCACAGCGCAGAGGCGTCGCTCCGGCAATCCCTCTATACCGGTCCGCGGCATCCAGGGTAACTGTATAAAATTGCAGGAATGGTTGATCGCCCTCATTGAACGCGAATGATGCTGCGTGGAAATTCTACCCGACCCCGATACTGGTCCCCCCGATGCGCTCTCCGGATCGCGAGTGACGGTTCCGGGAAAAAAATATTTGCGGCCACGATTCCCAAGCCCACAAGTGCCAATCCGATCGCCGCAACGCCCGCCACTAGTGGATACCGCGCATCGACCGCGGACGCACGCCGGACACCCGTCGTGATGGCCGCCGACAGCATTCCAGAAGGACTCGGCGCGATCTCATGCATGAGGTATTGCGGTCGAACGGACGCGGTTGCTGCCCGCCTGCGGGTAGGCGAGGCAAATCGCGAGCCGATTGGGTGCCTGCATCAGTGAAACGGACAACGCGCGCAATCCGGACACCCGTGCTCGCGCTGCTGCGTGCGCCGGCAAGCTGCCGATTCATTCGCGCCGCCACGAAAGCACGAGCGGCCAATCCTTCGCAGGCCTCTCGCAACTTTGGAATTCCGTATCTCAGAATGGATGGCCAGACGGTGTGATTCATTTTTCGCGACTACAACTTCGACGAGCTGGCGCGGTCCTGCGCTCGCATAGCCCTTCTGATATCCGTTGGGAACCGCGTAGGTACAATTTAAAAAAGTGGCGATGAAATCGGAGCCCGGTAAAGGTGCAATTTGATCGCCGGCATTGAACGTGTCTGCCGAGAAGTTGGGGCGCAAAACCCGGGGGCGTTCCGGTTGTTCCGTTATTCAAAGCCGTTCGCGAAGAGTATCTGCGCATCAAAGGAATCAATGGGCCGCCCGCCACGAACCAGCCGGACGTCTAAGGAAATCAAATTGCCATTGATATTGGTTGCGCCATCGGTGAAATCGACGTACCACGCGAACGACGTATATGCCGAACCCGACCAGAAGCTCGCCGACGGCGCGCCAGGAAATTCGATCGTGTTGATAGCGGGGACGTAGCCGCAATACTCGACGATGGACATGAGTTCCTTTTGGTTTGGCAGTCTCCAGTCGATTTGACCAGCGAAGTTCGCATTCTTGGATTGGATGAGCGCTTCGGCCCAGCGGAAGGTCGCGGCGGTGCCACTGCAGGTGAGGCCATCCCACGCCTGGCCTTCCGCACAGCGTTTCCATATTAGTCCGGTCAGATTGTGAGTCACGGTGCCATCAAGATTGTCAGTGAAGGCGCTGGTCGGCGTTGATTCGGGCACGCTCGTCGAGTTGGGGTTGCCTGCGCTGCATGACGTGACGGCGTGCGCCTGTGAACCAAAGCCCAGGGCGATGAGCGCGGCAGTGAGAACACGTGGAGTACCGAGCATGTTCTATTCCTGATTGAGCCAGCGGTCGACCGCGGAAATTCAACGGAGCCTAAACAATTGAACTTAGAACGGTCCGCCACGAACCAGCCGAATGTAGCCGCCGGTGTATGCCTTGTTGGCTGTGTTGGTAGTACCTGAGTCGAAATAGACGACCCAGGCGCCCGGAACCTGAAGATACGTTGAGCCCGTCCAGAAGATCGACGAAGGTGTGTTGGGAAAGTAGTTCGGATCTATGCTCGGCGTCCCTCCAAAGGCATACACCAGGGTCAGGAGTTCGCGCACCGTGGGTACACGCCAGTCGGTCGCGTTGCATAGCCCGGCGTTGACGGCAGTGACATAGGCCTCGGTGTTGCAACTTGCGAGCGTTCCGTTGCACGAAGTGGTATCGGTGTTGTCCCCCAGGCCGCCGCCGTTGGTAGCGCTGTCCGTGGAATACCAGGTGTAGGTATTGCCGCCGGAACGCAGGCCGCTGGTGGTTTTGACTTCCCAGACGAGGCCGGTGATGTTGTCCCGTGTGCATGCCCAGTCGCCGGCGGCACTTCCCAGCAGAGCGCCGGCAGCGAGCAGCGAACCGTTGTTGGCAATCTTGCTGTAGTCAAAGCCTTTGACGCCCGCGCCAGTCTTGGTCAGCATGCCCATCGCAGCGGCGGCATCGCGTCCGTAGCGGCAATCCTGGCGCGGAAATGTGCTGGTGTCGCGGTCTATGCTCGCGGGATCGGAGGCTGACACTATGTCCGGAGCGCTGTTGGTGGTGCAGATGTCCTGCCCTGTGTCAGGCAGGCCAGCGGCTTGCGCGACTGAAGTAGCCAGCAGCAACGCGGGCGAGATAGCTTTCCGGAATCGGCGCGAAATGCGAATCATGAGCGTGGCTCCTTTGCGCGCGAATTGAGGATGTGCATGCGTGGTCAAGCCCCATAGCTTGCAGCATGGCCCCTTTGTCACCCGCTATCAATGCGCGCGGAAGTTCACTTCTTCCTGCTCGTTGCGCGAAAAGGGGACGGAACAATTGTCCGTTTGAATTCCCGACTCATGTCGTCCAATCATCCGTGGCGGCGGCGGCCCTGCACGGCCGTCCACGCGGTCACCGTGCGAGCGGACAGTTTCGGATCCTGGTGGCAGGATCCAAGCGCCATGGCGTATTCCTATCGGCGCGTTGTCACGGCATCGCATCGGTTGACGCGTACTTCGCCAATCGCATTGGCGCTTCGATATCCGCGTCAGCGCCGCCACCATCGCGCGTACCGGCGATGCCCATGCGAACGAATGAATCGTGGAGAAACCTCAGCTTCTGACCACTGATTTTTCCGACCGCCATTTCTCTTCTTCTGCCACGCTAGAGAAGCATGATTCGCAACGCATACAGCGGCACGACAAGATTGTCGTCCGACTGCTGGACACGGATGTAGTAGTTGCCCGCGGGAAGGCCTTGCAGCGACGGTAACGTCAATCCATCCAGGGAGGCACAGCCGCCGATGCCACCGTTGTTGTCTGTGTCAATGGCATTCAATGACGGACCGTAAACCACCAGCGACATGGGGATCGAGGCATCACAAGGCGTGCCGTCGGCTCTGATCGTCTCGACGAGCAAGGTTTGTGAAGCGGACAAGGAAATCTCGAAGTAGTCGAAGTCTCCTGCTGGCGATATGGAGCCGCAAGCGAGGCCTGTCGAATTGCTCAGAACGACGGAGGTCGCCGTCGCCGCGGTGTCGTTGGGCTCGGCCTCCGGAAACGCGTCATCGCAGATCGATGATTCGAAGCTGGAGCGAAAAAGGGCGTCTGCTGCCAATGCTGGCAATGTCGCGAGCATCATTAGCGGAAGCAATGACCATCTGAGCACGGTGATCGACATGAGTACCCCGCAGGTCGAGAAGCCAGCCCGCACACGCGGCGATCGGAGCGTAGCAGGAAGATGGCGGGACACAGGAACTTTCAGTCAATGGCATCGGGCTCGGAAGATTCCCCACGTTTTCACGCCGGAATACCGGGCTGATCCAGCATCGCTGGCGTTGGATGATGTATTGGTTCGACAAGGCGGGTGGGGAGGGATCTGCGGCCACCGTGGAACCTGGAGTTCACGGCCCAGCCGCATGATGGAGGACAGGGCCCGCGTTGATCGAAACAGCGCGAGTCTTTTGACGGTGAGCGCTTGTCGATGCCTTTGACCGCGCGCATATTCTTGTCAGACTGCCCTCTTCCCGGATGTTTCCCCAATGAATACCTTCGCGCTCGCCGCAGCAGGTGGCGTGTTGATCGGCCTCGCCGCCGTACTGTTGATGGCCGCACTGGGCCGCATCGCCGGTATCAGCGGGATCGCTGCTGGCTTGGTCGACGGCCGCAGCCGTGATTGGGGCTGGCGCTTCGCATTCGTCGCGGGTCTGATCGCCGCGCCTGTGCTGCTTGGATGGATAGGCGGCGATAGCGGCATTGGCTCGCCGCAGGTTGGCCCGCCGTGGATGGTACTCGCCGGTTTGCTGGTGGGTGTGGGCACGCGTGTGGGCGGCGGCTGCACCAGCGGCCACGGGGTGTGTGGCATCGCGCGCCTTTCGCCGCGCTCGCTGATCGCAACGATGGTGTTCATGCTGTTCGGGATCGCCACGGTGTTCGCGCTGCATCATCTGCCTGGCAAGGGCTGAGTCATGAAAATCCTGATCGCTCTGATCGCCGGCCTATTGTTCGGCGTTGGTCTGAGCCTTGGCGGCATGACCCAACCTGCCGTGGTGCTCGGCTTCCTGGATATCTTCGGGCACTGGGACCCACGACTCGCGTTCGTGATGGCGGGCGCTGTGCTCACGACTGCGATCGGCTATCGCTGGGTGCTCGGGCGCAGGCGTCCCTGGCTTGAGACGAGCTTTCGTCTGCCCACCGCGACACGTTTCGATGCCCGCTTGATCGGCGGTGCCGCCGTGTTCGGCATCGGCTGGGGCATCGCCGGCTACTGTCCCGGTCCGGCACTGGCATCGCTCGGCGCGGGCGCGCCTTCGCTGCTGGCATTCGTTGCCGCGATGGTTACGGGATGGTGGTTGGCTGCACGGCTTGCTGCTGCGAAGCAGTGACGGCATCGCTCGTTCGCGCATGTGCGATCGCGGTGGCGAACGCGTCGAAGGATGATAGGCGGCGCCAAGGGGATGGATCGGTTGTCCGTTTGAAGCGCATGATTCCTGCACCACCTTTGAGGGCGCAGAAGGTACAACCGACGCCATGGTACGGGGACGATTTCAGGGAACGGTTACACCTGCCACGACGTTGTACCCGCGCCCGGCCATGCAGCGCGCGACGATGTCTTGTTGCTGAGCGCTGCCGATCACGGCGCCATTGATTCCGCCGTTGGCAGCACCGTATGCGGCTATGTCGGCGACGTCGCGTCCTCGCAGGCCCACAGCGACAGCGAGCAGGGCTCCGAACACGGCTCCTACCGCTGCGCCTGCCGCCGCCTGCTGACCTGCGGGGCGCTGATTGGCCAGGTTCTGACAATCCGTGACGTCGTCTTCGTAGTTGCCGCGGCTCACACCTCGGTCGACCAGCGGTCGGTACTGTGTGGTGGCGCAGCCCGAGCAGGTCATGATGACCGCGAGCAGCAAAACGGTTGCGAATTTCATGCGGAGCCCCGTCCCTCATTGTGGTTTGACCACGGCTGCAGATTTCGTGCCGCGCACGCCGACAGGCTATTCCTTCATCGCCTGCCGGGGCAAATGGGGTTCATTTTTCGCGCCAGCCAATGGGGACGCCTTTTCGAAACCGGCCTTCCATCCGCATCTCAATCGAATTCCAGGAAGTCCCACGCCGGCACCCGCTGGGCCGTAGCGCATCCTTCAGTGTGACGCGAACGTGAACGGAATTGCCCTGTGCATGCCGACCTGCATCCATCCCAGGCCAGCCTCCGTATCTGTCTGCGTTCCCAATCCGGGACCAGCGACATGACTACGGAGATCCACATGAACCTGTTCCAGAATCGCCTGACTCTCGCCATCGCCACCAGCGCTCTTGCCTTCGCCTGCGCATCGACCACGTTTGCAGCCGGCATGGGTGCGATGGGCAAGGAAACATCGGTGACGGTCGGCGGCGCGCCGATGTATGCGTCGAAGAACATCATCGAGAATGCGGTCAATTCCAAGGACCACACCACACTCGTAGCCGCCGTGAAGGCTGCAGGCCTCGTTGACACGCTGTCCGGCACCGGACCGTTCACGGTGTTTGCACCGACGAATGCGGCCTTTGCTGCGTTGCCAGCCGGCACGGTGGATACGCTGCTGAAGCCGGAGAACAAGGACAAGCTGACCTCGATCCTGACCTACCACGTCGTCCCCGGTCACCTGACGTCGAAGGACATCGAAGCGTTGGCGGCGAAGTCCGGCG
Organism: Dokdonella sp.; assembly: GCA_039915385.1. Classification (GTDB taxonomy): domain Bacteria; phylum Pseudomonadota; class Gammaproteobacteria; order Xanthomonadales; family Rhodanobacteraceae; genus Dokdonella_A. Next base: position 4,276 of record JBDSNK010000291.1, on the reverse strand, counting down.
GCACGGCGGAACTGAAGACGGTGCAGGGTGAGTCGCTGCAGGTCATGAAGTCCGGCGGCGCCTGGGTTGTCGTCGACAGCAAGGGCAACAAGGCGGCGATCACGACCGCGAACGTGCTGCAGTCGAATGGCGTGATCCACGTCGTCGACAAGGTGCTGATGCCGTAACGAACGTCCATCGCTCCGGTCCATCGAAGAGCGATCGTTGAAGTTCGAGTACCCAGGCAGAGCCCGCTGATACTTTGTCAGCGGGCTTTGTGTTTTTGACGCTGACGATGCAGGGGATCCAGATTGTCTTCGGCGAAGAACGCGAGCCGGCCAACGCATGCCAAGGTCTGAATCCGACAGCGCGATGTGCGCCATCTTCGGCCGGACTATGCGCCATGACCCCGCGCCCGCAGGGCGCGCGGATTCATCACACGCCTCCATAGCGGCGGCATCAGGGCCAGAAGGAACATCGTCGCGTAGCCGGCAGGCAGTTGCGGACTGTCGTGGTGGTGGTCGAGCACCTGATAGCGGCGCCGCGCATGCGCGTGGTGATCCGAATGCCGCTGCAGATTGAACAGCAACCAGTTGCTGACGCGTTGCGAGGCGTTCCACGAATGCAGATGTGTCACGCGTTCGTAGCGGCCCGGTGCGATCTGTGCACGCGAGAGCCCGTAGTGCTCGACGTAGTTGATCACTTCCAGGCTGGCAGACGCCGCCAGGCCAACGACCACGAAAAATGCGCCGCCGATGGCGCCGAAAGACACTGCAAATGCGACGATCAGCGCCATCCACAGCAAAGTCCAGCGCAGCATTTCATTGCGCGTCGACCACGCCGGGCGCCCACTCTGCCTCAGCCGCAGAACTTCGAGCCGCCAGGCATTGCGCATATTGTCGCGCAGCGCACGCGGCACAAACGCGAAGGCCGATTCGCCCAGTGCCGCCGATGACGAATCCACCGGCGTCGCCACGTGCACATGATGACCGCGCACGTGCTCGATCTTGAAGCCGTGATAGCCGACGCTGGTGAGCAGGATGCCGCCGCACGCGCGCTCGAAGCTGCTGGACTTGTGGATCAGCTCGTGCGCCGGATTGATGGCGAGGATGCCGCCGAGGATGCCGGTGGAAGCAATCCAGCCGACCATGCCGATCGCATGGAGTGGCAGGTGCTGGAATTGAGCACTGCAGTAAACCAGGAGCAGTAGCCATGCAGGCAGTGCGAGCACGCAGAGCGCGCGGAAGTACAGCAGCCGGTCGACACGCTCGACGTCGCCGGTGTCGATGTTCGAAGCATCCTTGCCGCACAGGAAATCGATCACCGGCAGCACGCCGAAGATGAAGATGATCGGAAACCACGCACCGAGATCGGGCGGAACGCCAGCAGCGATCAACGCGGTCGCGCCCACGGGAAGCAGGGCCAAACCGAAAGGCAGGATGAAGCCGAGATCACGCCAGCGCATAGCCTAGTTTAGCGACAGCGGCCATCGCTTGAAACACACCTTGGCCCGAGCGCGCGAAATGGGAGACGGGGCTTGAGCCTGGAAGCTCCCTCGAATCAGCGCGGCCATTGGCGTCGTTGCGAACGACATGGGCCTTCGGAACGACTTTGAAATCATCGCCGGCACTGGCCCGCGTGCCGCGGCCTTCACATTGCTGACCGAGAGAACGGGATAGAGGAACGGCCACTTCAAACCGCATGTTCCTCTGTTCCCATGCGCGGGGCGCCGATGAGGCATTTGGGCACTGATCTGCGCAGGACTTACTGGAGCGTCCCTTCGAGCGCTCGAAAGGGTCAACGTGAACAGCTCATTCCACATTGCGTTCATTGCGCTGGCCGCAGCGTTCGCGCCGATCGCCGCAAGCGCCGTTGAATTCGTGGGGTTCCCGGATCAGCTCCAGGCCAACGACGCGCTGACCTGGGATCAGGTCGGCGTGACCGGTGCCGTGGTCACCAATCCCGTCACTGTGTCCAGTGTCGACGGGCGCAGCGTGATCGTCAGCCAGGCAACCGGGCAAGGCAACACCACGGCAGCCGGACCGGACTTCGGACCGATGTATGCGCAGGGCGAGCGCCTGTATCACACCGGCAACGGATTTGGTTTCAGCGGCGGTCCGCTGACCTTCCAATTCGCTCGCGGCATCAACGGCTTCGGCGTCGTGTGCGATCCCAATTTCTATCTCGCCGGTTTCGGTGGAACCATCTCGGCCTACGATGGCGACGGGGGCCTGCTTGGCACGTTTCCGTTTTCAGTGCCCGACACGGCGACGTACAAGCAGGTGTTCGCCGGCGTTGCGTCCAGCGCACCCGCAATCCGCCGCATTGTAATCGACGGCCTGCAGGCCGCTGGCTATCCCGAGGATTTCTTCGTCGGCACGGTGCTGATCAAGTCGGATCTTCTGTTCGCCGACGGCTTCGAGACGACGACCACGCCGGGGCTTTAGCGCCGTTGCATGTGAGTCATGCCTTGTGCGCGGCGCAGTAAGAACAAAGGCCAGACCATGCAGCCATTCGCAACGCAATTGCCGCCTTGAGTGCAACGCCTCTGGCTGCATCGGACTCCACGAAGTCACAGCCGCAGCGCGCCAGGTAGACGGAGGTCCTGTGTATTTGAAACGCACAATACGCCGCCACACTTCAATGTCTCCTTTTTGTGGCCGCTACAGCATCCCTCGCAATCGCGCGCTGTAGAACCCGGCCGTCCACTCGGACGTCCACGACCACCACGGCGGCGGCGCAATGCCTGCGTCGCGCGACAGGCAGTACCTTTCAGTGAATTTTCGGCTCGGCCATCGCACCAGACCGCGCGCGTCGCACCAGTCTGCGACCGGCCAATTGCAGAAATCCACACTGACGTCTGCTGCACCGAGCGCATCGAACATCGGAACAAGTCGCTCGAGGCGCGTCGTGTCGCCGCGCTTGAGCAAGGTCGTCGCCATGTCGGCGAGCGAGCCATATCGTCCATCGTGTTCCAGCCATTCGTCAAAGCACTGATCAGCGCCTGCATCAAAGAGAACCCAGGTCAGGTGTGCATGGCTGCTTGAAGGCTTTAAAGAAGGGGTTGATCCCATTCTCGCTCGGACCGCATCGCGCCAGGTCTCGACTGCGCCGATGTCGATCTTCGCATCCAGTTGGCGCAGCGCGCCGACCGCGGCGAACGCGCGTTCGGTAGGGCCGTCCCACACCCGATCGGGCGATGACACCGGCAGCTCTGGTTTGTCCTGCTTGCGTCCCGCTGCGATCGCGTCGGCATAGGTGCGAACCTCGTCAAGGCGGGCGTGCGTGCGGAGGATCGGAACAGCACTCATGAACCCGGCGCGGCCAAACGCTGCAAGCGTGCCCGCCACCAGACGCCTCGGTGCCTTGGCAACGATGCTCATGATTTCAAGCTCGGCATGAAGGTAGTGTCCACGCGCGATCACGAACTGCATGGCCAATGCCGGCTGCGCGCGCTTCATCGTCAAGCGATGGACGACGAGTACCACCGGCGCCGGCAGCAGTTTCAGGGCGTGATCAACCACCGCCGGCGTGTCGGGCTCGCGCAAGGCCAACGCGCGCGCATCATCGTCGCGCCCGAGAAATCCCAGCATTTCGATCGCCAACTTGCGCTTCGCCCATCCACCGGCGATGGCGGCATCGAGAGTGCCCGGTTTGGCAAAGCGCGCGCGGATCTCGTCCTGGATCGCCTTCGATGCTGCGCGCCGGCGCTCGAAATCGCTTTCTTCGTCTGCTGTCTGTGAATCCTGTGTTTCGATCATTCCAGTCTCCAGCGAACGTGGAACGTTTCATTTTTCCTCGCCCGCCAATGATACGGACGGCTTTTCGGTTGCATCCGGCTCGTGCCACGTCGCAGACCAACGTGTTCCGGACACGCGGATGCGCAGCCAGTCCTGGACGTAGTCATCGTCACAATCGCAGTGATTCTTCTTCGCGGCCCATCGCGCGACGCGGACATCAGCAGAGTTCGTGTCGATTTGTCTGACATCGAATGTTTCTGATAACACTTCACCGAAATCGTCCCGCACGCCGATAACGTGCATCGTTTTCCAATTGAGCAGGACCAGCGTCAGATAGTGGGTCTCCGGGCGGCCATCTCTGGCAACGAACAAGGCGAGAACATCCCGGCCGATTCGCCGACTTGCGAGCGCTTCGCACGCATCGTCCATCGGCTTGCTCGATGGGAATGGAAAATACCAATCCGGCTTGATCTTGACCTGAATCCGCCTGCCGACGTCATCCTCGATTTCCATGGTCATGTCGAGGTTTTCGGCTGCATCGCCTGTGGGCGATGCCA
>JBDSNK010000261.1:0-7385 GCA_039915385.1 Dokdonella sp. | reverse complement strand
AGCGCTTCGTCGCGACCCGCAAGAAATGCCGTGTGGTCAATCGACGGCGATACCTGTGTACCCGTCAAGGCGACGCGCAGCGGCTGGGCGATTTTGCCCATGCCCTCGCCGATCGATGCGGCAGCCGCCTCGATCGCTGCATGGATGCTCTCCACTTTCCAGTCGGCAAGCGCTGCGAATTGCGCATGCGCCGCTTCGAGGGCGACGCGCGCGGTCGGCGTCTTCAGGTGCTTGGCGACGGCCTGCTCGTCATAGACTTGCAGAGGCGCATACCAGACACGCGCCTTCTCGGCCATTTCCTTCAGAGTCTTGGCGCGATCGCGCAAAGCGACGATCACGTCGACTGGATCGGGGCCTTGCGTGGGATCGATGCCGGCAGCGCGCAGCTGCCACTCGAAGTGCGGTGCGATCTCCAGCGGATCGTCGCTTTTGAGGTACTGCTGGTTCAGCCACGACAGCTTTTCCAGATCGAACCGCGCAGCCGACTTGTTGACATCGCTCGCATCGAACAATTCGATCATCTGCTCACGCGAAAAAATCTCCTGGTCACCATGCGACCAGCCCAGGCGCACCAGATAGTTGAGCAACGCGTGCGGCAGAAAACCGTCATCGCGATACTGCATCACGCCAACCGCGCCGTGACGCTTGCTGAGCTTCTGGCCGTCGGCGCCGAGGATCATCGGCAAATGCGCGAAAGTCGGCACAGTTGCGCCGAGCGCGTGATAGATATTGACCTGGCGCGGCGTGTTGTTGACGTGGTCATCGCCGCGGATCACGTCGGTGATCTTCATGTCGATGTCGTCGACGACGACGGCAAAGTTGTACGTCGGGAAACCGTCCGAGCGGATCAGCACGAGATCATCGAGTTCGTCGTTGCTCCACTCGATGCGACCCTTGACCTTGTCCTCGAACACGACGCTGCCAGAGGATGGATTCTTGAAGCGCAGAACGCGATTCGGATCCTCGTGCAGCGGTTCGTTGCGATCGCGATAAAACCCGTTGTAGCGCGGCTTGGTGCCCGCAGCCATCGCCGCGTTGCGCATCGCCTCGATCTCTTCCTTCGACTCGTAGGCGTAATAGGCCTTGCCCGCCTTGAGCAGATCAGCAGCGACCGCCTGGTAGCGATCCATGCGCAGGGTCTGGTAGTACGGACCTTCGTCGTGGGCGAGGCCGAGCCAGCTCATGCCGTCGAGGATCGCCTGCACAGCTTCATCGGTTGAACGTTCGCGATCCGTGTCCTCGATGCGCAGGATGAAGTCGCCGCCACGATGGCGCGCGTCCAGCCAGCAATAGAGCGCAGTGCGTGCGCCGCCAATGTGCAGGTAGCCGGTGGGACTCGGCGCGAAACGGGTGCGGACGGTCATCGTGAACAGAGGTCGGAAGAGCGGCCTGCAAGTTTACCGGACTCGCGAGCGAAGGCGGGAATGCGAGCTGCGATTCAGTTCGCTGGCGGTTGATCCGCCATGCGGTAGCCGACCCCGACTTCGGTGAGCAAGTAGCGTGGTCGCGCCGGATCCGGCTCGATCTTGCCGCGCAGCGTGCGCAGGTACATGCGCAGGTATTGCGGCGATTCGACATGAGCCGCTCCCCACACCTCACGCAGGAGGTGGCGATGCGTCATCACCTTGCCGCGATGTTTCGCCAGCGTCGCGAGCAGCTGGTACTCGATCGGTGTCAGATGGATGTCTTCCTCGCCGCGCGACACCCGCCGTGCGCCAAGGTCGAGAACGACATCTCCGATCACGATGCGCGCCTCGGCATCGCCACCCTGCCCGATCAGATGCCGTTGCATGACGCGCAGGCGCGCGAGCAATTCCCCGATGCCGAACGGCTTGGTCAGATAGTCGTCGGCACCGAGATCGAGCGCCGTGACCTTGTCCGCCTCGCGTTCGCGTGCAGACAGCACCAGCAAGGGTCGCGCATACCATTCGCGCAGCCGCGCAATCACATCGAAGCCGGACATGTCGGGCAAACCAAGATCGACGATGAGGATATCCGGCTGCTTCAACGCCGCGAGTTTCAGCCCGTCGGTACCGGTGCCAGCGATCGTGAGCGCATAGCCATGCGCATCCAGCGCAGTCGCGAGGAAACGCTGGATCTGCGAATCGTCTTCGATCAACAGCAACTGCACGCGCACTTCGGTCATGCGACGTCCTTCCCTGCCGACGGTAGCGGCAACGTGAAACGGAATTCCGCGCCACCACCTGGCGCATTGCGCGCGAAAATGCTCCCGCCATGGGCTTCGACGATTGCCTTGCAGATCGCAAGGCCGAGCCCGAAGCCGCTCTGTGCGCCTTCGGGGCGAGTTTGGTGAAATTTCGCAAACACGCGCTCTTGTTCGCCATCGGCAAAGCCCGGACCATGATCGCGCACCGCGACCTCTACTGCATCGCCTGCAAGCGCCGCGGATATCTCGATCGCGCTGGACGTTGGCGTATGCCGCGCCACGTTCTCAAGCAAATTCGCCAGCACCTGTTCGATCATCACTTCGTCGCCATGCACCAGTGGCAGGTCGGCGGCGAGATTCAGGGAAACCGGATGCGGCGCAAGCAGGTCGTGCAACCGCCCGAGCACGGCCCCGACCAGCTCATCCATCGCAAAGCCTTCGCGCTTGAGTTCGATGCCACCTTCGCTCAGCCGGGTGAGGTCGAGCAGGTTGCCGATCAGCCGGTTCATGCGCTGCGCCTCGTGCAGCAGCACGTCAAGCAAGGTAGCTCGCTGCGTATCGTCGAGACGACCCGGCGCGCTGTCGCGGAGCGTCGTCGCGGAACCGATGATCGTCGCCAACGGCGTGCGAAAATCGTGCGAGATCGCGGTCAGCAGCACGTTGCGCACGCGTTCGGACTCAACCTGCACGCCCGCGTCCTGCGCAGCCGCCGCAAGTTGCACACGTTCCATCGCGACCGCAGCCTGGTTGACCAGCGCCTCGACGAGGTGCATTTGCTCCGGAATCTGCAGCTGCCGCACGTCGAGCGGGCGCAGCGCGAGTACGCCGATGCATCGCTTGAGCGCATTGAGCGGTAGATAGATCGCGCCTGCGCTGGCCAGCGTATCGGTGGCGAGGCCGGCTTTCTGCCGATGGTCCCAGGCCCACTGCGCGATACCCAGATTATTGCCGGGTACCGGATAGCGCGCCAGACTTGCCTCTGCGCGCTCGCTGCCGCGGTCGCAGAAATGCGAGGGATCCTGGATCTTGCCGTGCGCGTTCGGCAGCAGCACGACCGCCTCGCCTTCGACGCTCGCGACAACATGGCGGCAGAGAAAGCGCGACAGCTCGTCCAGCGTCCGCCTTCGGGAGAGCTCCCGGCTCAGTGCGTACAACTCCGCCGTGCGCCGCTCGCGTTCTCGCGCCACCTTGGCTTGGCGACGACCGAGCGCCGCAAGATGACTGATCAGCAAGGCCGTAGCAAGCATCACGCTGAAGGTAATCGCGTACTGCGTGTCCGAAACAGCGAGTGAGTATTGCGGTGGCACGAACAGGAAGTCGAAGAAGGCCACGCTGACAACGGAAGCGAGCACCGAGGGACCGCGACCAAAACGAGCGGCGACCAGCACGGTGCCGAGCAGATAGATCATCACGATGTTGGTGCGCTCGAACCGCCCGATCATCTGCGAGCAGATGACTGTCGCCAGCGCTACGACCGCCAGGCTTTTCAGATAGGCAGGCCAGCGGCTGCTGCGAACGAAGGTGCGCGGAGGGCCGCGCTCGTCGCCCCCCGCTTCGGCAGTGATCACGTAGACGTCGATGTTTCCGCTGCGGCGGATCAGCTCATCGACCAGCGAACCCTTGAGGCGTTCGCGCCAGCCGCTGAGCAGGGGCTTCCCCACTACGATCTTGCTCACATTGCGCTGGCGCGCATAGTCCAGCACCGTCGTGGCAACCCGTTCGCCGCTGAGATTGGCGGTTTCGGCGCCGAGCTGCTCGGCGAGTTTGAGCGTGGCGAGAATGCGATCGCGCGCGGCCTGTGGCAGGCGCATGAGCGTCGGGGTTTCGACGTACACCGCCAGCCACTGCGCATTCAACGCGGCGGCCATGCGTCGGGCCGAACGCACGAGTCGCGCCGACAATGGATCGGGTCCGACGCAGACGAGCAATCGCTCGCTTGCTGCCCACGGCTGCACTATCGCATGCCGTTCTCGATACTCGCGCATCGCCGCGTCGACTCGCTCGGCAGTCGCACGCAAAGCGAGTTGGCGCAACGCAATCAGGTTGCCTTTGCGGAAAAACCCGCGCGCAGCCTGCTGCGCCTTGTCTGGCAGATAGACCTTTCCTTCGGCGAGGCGCCCGAGCAGTTCGTCCGGCGTGAGGTCGACCAGTTCGACGTCGTCGGCGTCCGCGAAGACGCGATCCGGCACAGTCTCGCGCACCGCGACGCCGGTGATCTGCGCAACGACGTCGTTGAGGCTTTCAAGATGCTGGACATTGACCGTTGTGTAGACGTCAATGCCGGCATCGAGCAGTTCCTCGATGTCCATCCAGCGTTTCGGATGGCGCGCACCGGGATGGTTGCTGTGCGCGAGCTCGTCGACCAGCATCAGCTGCGGGTGGCGCGCGAGTGCGGCGTCCAGGTCGAATTCGGCAAGCACGATGCCGCGATGCTCGAGGCGCATCGTCGGCAGGATTTCGAGGCCCTCGAGCAACGCCTCTGTCTCCGCTCGGCCGTGCAGTTCGACATAGCCGACGACGACATCGACACCGTCAACGCGTTGGCGCCGCGCGGTTTCGAGCATGGTGTAGCTCTTGCCGACACCAGCGGTGGCACCGAAGAAAATCTTCAGGTGGCCGCGATGCGCGCGCGTTTCCTCCGCGCGCACGCGGGCGAGCAAGGCATCGGGATCGGGTCGGAGGTCTTGAGTCGGCATTGGTTCGTGTTCGTCGTGGCAATCATCATGAGGCAACGACGCAGTACGTGCCTACGTGGTTTGCTGTGGGAGCAACGGCCTCTACAGTCATCGGCATTTTCCATTCGTCCTGATCGCGAGCCATGGCATTGAGCCTTGTGAGCAGAACTCGCCCGCAGGCAACACTAGCCGCAATGCTGGTTGCGCTGCGAACGACACCATTCCCACCTACATCCTCGCCTCGAAGAGGAGGACTTCAAGGCAGCGCGCTGTAGCCCTCCCCTTCAGCGCAGCGCACTGAAGTCCCCTTCAAGGGGAGGGTTGGGTGGGGATGGTGTACGAAGCATCGCGGCTGAAGCTGCTCCCACAGACTGTTTTTCCTGCCGTCGGGAGGGTGATGGGGAGATTCAAAGCTTGCCGTCGAGCAGCAGGTTGAGCTTCAGAACGTTCACGCGCGGCTCACCCAATAGCCCGAACTGGCGGCCCTCGGTGGCCTGCGCGAGCAGGCCCTCGACCTGCGCCTTGGCGATCCCGCGCACGCGCGCAACGCGCGCTACCTGGTATGCGGCTGCCGCCGGCGTAATGTGTGGATCGAGGCCACTGGCGGACGCGGTCACGATATCCACCGGTACTGGCGCGACGTTGCCCGGATCAGCGACGCGCAGCGCTTCAACACGCTGCCTTACCGCTTCGGTCAGCGCCGAATTGTTCGGACCGAGGTTGGAGCCGCTGGACGAGGCTGCATTGTCGGCGGACGGCGCGGTGGCCGACGGTCGACTCCAGAAATATTCCGGCTCTGAGAACGCTTGTCCAATCAATTCCGAACCGAGCGGCTTGCCATCGTGCTCGATCACGCTGCCATTGGCCGCCCGCGGAAACAGCAACTGGGCGAGTCCCGTAACGACCAACGGATAGATAACACCCGTGATCGTCGTCAGCATGACGAGCATCACGATGGATTGGCGCATGATCTTGCCCATGACTGTCTCCGATTCCTTTTTTTAGAACGTGCCCTGCAGCATCAGGAAGCCGCGTGTACCGCCGGTGTTGCGCCTATCCGTGGCGTTGGTGAAGCTGCTGGTATGACCGTAGAACGCATCGTTGTTGGCATAGGTCGCGCCGACGTTAGCCGACCAGTGCCGCTGCAACTGGAATTTCAGCGTCGCACCGACGTCGGTGTAGTCGGGATTCACGGCACCATTCGCCAATGGCGTGGCGAGGCTCGTCGGGATGTCGGTACGGCCCGCGTGCAGCGCGAGGCTCCACTGCTCGTTGAACGGAATCGCCGCGTTCAATTCGACATAGCCGGTGCCCTTGGAATCGTTGCGATAACCCTGTTCGACATCGATGCCGAAGTAGTCCATCAACGCACGCGAATATTTCAGCGCCAGCCACTTCCAGGTCAAGTCTGCATTCGCCTCGACTGTATTGAACGAGCGCGACCGTAGACCGCCGTTGTCGAGATTGCCCTGAGGATAGACATCGCTGTACAGGCCGACGCGCCACGACCAGTCGTCGTTGATCGCCAAGCCGTAGTTCGCATAAAGGTCGAGTTCGAGCGCAGCGCCCGGATAGCTCTTGTCGCTGATGCTCGATCCCCAGAAGCCCGCGGCGAAACCGTTCTTCATCGCGAGATCGCCGCCGCCCTGGACGGCGGGGCCGCCCCAAGTCTGGGTCAGGCCGCGGAACATGTAGTCTGAAGTCAGTGCGATATTGCCGGTGACCGCATAGGTGGCGTTCTCGGCGCCGGTATCCGCCGTCTGTGCAAATGCGGACGTGGAGAAAATGGTCGCGGCGAGCCGTGCTGCCAGCGTGGTGAGCTTGGTCATGGATTTCCCTGGAATTGTGGCTGCCGCCTGTGCGGCGCCGTCGTTCAAATGCCGGCGTATCCGCCGAGGTAGTCGTCGTCGTTTGCGTCTTTCTTTGGCTTTGGTTGGGCGCTGACGAGCGCGATTCGCAGTTCGGGTTGCGTGCCTGCGGCAGGCGCCATAGTCGCAACACCGTCGTCGTCATTCGCCGCGCGGCCAATGTCGGGCTCGATGGCCTCCAGGGCGCGGGACGCATAGGCCGTTCGCAGGAGGTGAGTGCGCATGTGCAGGTTCTCCTCAGGCCAGCCCGAACAGGACCAGCAGCCAGTCGATGAGCTTGATGCCGACGAACGGCACGACCAGGCCCGTCAAACCGTAGACAAGCAGGTTTCGACGCAGCAGTTCGCCGGCGCTCACCGCGCGGGCACGCACGCCCTTGAGAGCCAGCGGAATCAGGCAGACGATGATCAGCGCGTTGAAAATCACCGCGGACAGGATCGCGCTCTGCGGCGTCGCCAGATGCATCACATTCAGCGCGTTCAACGCCGGATACGTGCCGGCAAACGCCGCCGGAATGATCGCGAAATATTTGGCGACGTCGTTCGCGATCGAGAACGTTGTCAGCGCACCGCGCGTGATGAGCATCTGCTTGCCGATCTCGACCACCTCGATCAGCTTGGTCGGATTCGAATCGAGGTCGACCATGTTGCCGGCCTCTTTCGCGGCCTGCGTGCC
>JBDSNK010000169.1:0-6536 GCA_039915385.1 Dokdonella sp. | reverse complement strand
GCACTCGATCTGGCCGCCGAGAAATTCGGCTGGGGCAAGCCGCTGCCGCAGGGCCACGCCGCGGGCATGGCGGTGCATCAATCGTTCGGCAGCTATGTCGCGCAGATCGCGGAAGTCTCGGTCGAGGATGGCAAGCCACGCGTGCACCGCGTCGTCTGCGCCATCGACTGCGGTCCGGTGGTGAACCCGCTGACCGTCGAAGCGCAGATGCAGTCGGGCATCGTGTTCGGATTGTCGGCGGCGTTGCACGGCGAACTGACCTTGAAGAACGGCCGCGTCGAACAAACCAACTTCCACGACTACCCGGCACTGCGCCTTCCGGAAATGCCGAAGGTCGAAGTTCACATCGTCCCGAGCACCGACAAGATGGGTGGCTGCGGCGAGCCCGGCACGCCACCGATCGCGCCGGCGGTGGGCAATGCGTTGTTTGCTTTGACGGGGAAGCGGTTGCGGCAGTTGCCGTTTCGCCTGGCATAGCCGGTGTTTTCACCATCAGGAATCGGCGGGGCGCGGCTTGCCCGATATGCAGGCTGCGGCTTCCCGTTTCAGCGCAGGTCGGCGCGCATTCAGGCGCGAGGGCCGAGGATCATTTGTTGCTCGCCAGAGGTCGTCCGATGAAACGGCATGTAATGCATCTTGCGTTCCTGGCGCTCGCCAGCGGGATGGCGATTTCAAACCACGCTGCAGCGAGCGATGCAGACTTCGCGCTGATCAAGGAGGTGCTGCAACATCCACGCTGCCAGAACTGCCACATCCCGGGCAATCAGCCGCTGCAATACGATGAAGGCCGCGCGCATGCGCAGTTCGTGCAGCGCGGCGTCGACGGCAAGGGTGCGCCAGGCATGCCGTGCAGCGCCTGTCACGGCAATGCGAACCTGCCCGCGAGCTATGGGGGTCACGTGCCACCCGGCGCACCCAACTGGCGTCTGCCGCCGGCGGACAAGAAGATGGTGTTCATCGGCCTCGACGCACACGATCTATGCGTTCGCTTGAAGGACACGCACGGCAACAACGGCAAGGATCTACCGGCGCTGCTCGAACATGTCGATCACGACCCACTAGTGTTGTGGGGCTGGAACCCGGGACAGGAACGCGCGCCAGTGGCGATCCCGCATGCGGACTTCGTCGCCGCGTTCAATCGCTGGGTCGATGCAGGTGGGCCTTGTCCCAAGTAGGGTATCGCTCGGCGGCCTGCTAGCCCCCGCGAGTGAATCAACCAACCAGCGCGTCCTTCTCGAGTGGGCGCATTGTTCAATGAATTTTTGGGGTGACGATACGGCAGTTCGCGATGCAAGATGGCTTGTGGAAGTCGCAGTCGAATCAGAGGCCGTGCCCTGCGGCGTTCCATACCATGCCGAGCGGATCCAGCTCGACGGTCGTCTTTTGTGACGTGCGCCGCCCGAAACCGCACACGGCCAGCGGCCCTTCAACCAGCGGATCGAGGCCGAATGCCTGTTCGATCTCGACTTCGTTGATCGCGGCAGTGACGTAAGCTCCCATGCCCATGTCAGTCGCAGCGAGGTACACGTTCTGCGAGGCGTGGCCTGCCTCCAGCACGATCGCACGATAGATTTTCGGATGATTGCGATATTTCCAGAACGAGCGCGCAAAGCGCGCCGCGATCACCAGCATCACCGGCGCCTCCGCGAAATATGTCTGCCCCGCAACGGCGGTCAGCGAAAGCGCATGTACGTCTCTGACCGGCATTGCGCGCAACAGATCCAATGCGTGTGACTCAACGTTGTAGTGGTACACACCAGGTTGCAGGTCCTCGACGCGCTGCACGACGAGGTAAGCCTCCAGTGGATGCAGTCCGCCGCCGGACGGATGATTTTTCTTCAGGGCCACGGCACCGGGTGCAAGTTCCTCGCTGCCTTGAACACCGAACGCGCGATGCAGCAGGGCACCGACGTCGGACTGTGCAAGGACTGCGCTGGTATCGAAGTTGCGGCAGGTCGCTCGTCGAGCCATCAGGTCGTCGAGGTCGTTCCGAGGCGGGCGCGGTAGTAGGGCGCGCGACTGCGCATCTGCACGATGGTAGAAGTGCGGCGGCGGTGGCCCGCAAGCCCTGACCATTTCTTCGACGGAGTGGAGGCGTGCCTCGCGTTGCGCAGCGACGCTGTCGGTGCCGGACCAGCGACTGAATACGTGAGCCGTTGACGTCAATGAATGCCAGTTGGAATCGCGTATTTGCTCATCTCGCGCACACGCGGCAGTCCCCTCCAGCACCAGCACGCCTTTGGCAAGCAGCGATCGCACACAGTCTTCGCCAATTGCCTGCGCAAGTTTGTCCGCGGCATTCCAGACATTCTGGCCGACGTGATCCAGCGCGAGTATCTCGACCGAGGTCAGCACGACCTCGACCCCGTGCTGTGGATTCAACCCAATGCATTCCTCATGCGCAATCAAGCCATCCTCACCTTGGAGCATGCGAACCGGATCAAACACCCATCGATTGCGTCGTTCGATGTACAGAGACGTGCAGCGGCGCACCCGAGCTGGGGTTGTTGGCATGGGAGGAGAGCACTCTTGCGTTCGAAGGATTAAGCCACGATGATCGCGACTCAAGCGGTATTGGCGCAATCAGCCGAGCGGCTCCGACGCCTGAAGATCAATGCATGCGTTGGGTACTGGTGATAGCGTTTTTGTGCTCACGTAGTCCAAAGGGGGACACAATGACAAAGGGTACTCCATCTGCCGAAACCGTCGGAACGGTTTTCGATCGCTTGACTAACGACCAAGATTTCCGTGAACAGATGCTGGGTGATCCCGTATCAGCGCTGAAGCCTTACGGAATCGACGTGGATCCGCAGCAACTGCCGGTTGTGCGCAAGTTGCCATCGAAGGATGCGCTCGCCCAGGCGCGAAGCCAGATTCTTGGCGATCCCATGGGCAACGTCGGCATTTTCATTTTCCTGCTGAAATAGGACCGCACATTCGGGAACGCCTCTGCCGCCGAATTGCTTCGGTCAATTCGGCGGCTTGCTTGCGGTCGGAAGAGGCGTTGCGGTGGACGTCCCGGTTGCGTCCAGCAGAGCCTGCACACTGTTTGCGACGAACATATTCATGATCAGTGCAGGCTCGTTTTCCAGTTCCGCAATAGCTTGGCCGCGATGCTGCAGCAACCATAGTGCCTGGGTCCGGACATTGCCGACTTCGCCCGCTGCCTGATAGGCAAGCATCAACGCCACATGCGTTTGGTAGAACTCGCGACCATCCACAAACGGCGTAAGGCAGGCAATACGCTTTTGCGCATCCTTTGCAAACCGCGCTTCGCAGTCGGCCGTGCGCCAGAGGGACGCGCGATCATAGTACCCGTGGTCCAATGCCTGTTTGCGAGTAGCTTCGAGTGCATCACGCGCCAGCTTGGGCTCGTCGGCACGCACGGCCAACATGGCGGCAAGCGCCAGATGGATTGCAACACTGCCGTCCACGGCCGCCCCCGCCCCGGCAGCACGGCGGCTTTCGCCGGATATCAACTGGGCCAATTCGCTCTTGGCGCCCGGCTCGTGAGTCGCCAGGTCCAATGCTGCGCGCGCTAGCTGGATGCGCGCCAGCTGAGCTTCCGCAGGGGCTCGACCTGCAATCTCCTTCGCGGCATTCAAGTACTTTCGCGCTTCGTCATTTTTGCCCTGATCCACCGCCACCGCAGCCAGCTTGAGCTGCTTTTCCGCCAGAATTGCCGGCGGCAAAGTGTCAGACATTGCCTGCAATCGCGCCTCAACTGCGTCGTATCGGCGCTGGGCGAGATCAGGCAGGACATCCTCGAAATGCGGGACGAGCATGTTGAGCGCGCGCCCTTTCGCGATGCTGGCCATCGCGGCGCGATCATCACCTAGTTCGGTGTCGATCATCGCAAGGCTGTACCAGCTTGCACCGCGATATATGTGGCGGGAGTTTGCCACCGCGCTGAAATGCGGTTTCGCCTCCGCCAACTGATGCTCATACCACATCAAGCCCATTCCGAGGTTCTGTTGTGCAGCTGGGTAGTCGGGATATATCGCCGCGTAGGTTTTCCAGACTTCCATCCATTTTGATGCATCGTCGAATCGCGCAAGAGTGCCTTCGACTGCAAGCTGCTCGCGGGCAGTGAGGCGATCTCGATGTTCGCGCGCGTTTTGCAGGCTTGCATAGGCCGCATTGGAGTCGTTGAGAAAAGCGAGCTGGATGGTGGCCTGACGCGCCCATGCCATGGCGAAACTCGGGTCTATTCGCAACGCTTCCTTCAGCAACAGCAAAGCATCACTGACCTTACCCGACGCCAACGCTGCTTCAGCTTTTCCAAACGCCTTCAACGCGTCGAGGTTCTTCGTTGTCGCCTCGGCCAGTGGTGCGCTCGTTTCGCCGATGCTCGCCAACGATTCACCCAGCTGGCCGCGCATTTTCTTGAGCAGATCGTCCATCGCAGGTAACACGGAGTCCTCACCCGCTCCGTCGACTGAGTCGCTATAGACCGACGTTTGTGTTCGCGGATCGACGACTTCGGCGGTAATGCGGATATGGCCACCAAACTCTGCGATGGTTGGCAAGATGAGAGCGCGCGCGCCTTGGCGCTCGGCTATCTCGGAACCGATGCCACGATCGACTTTGGTTGTCGATGGATCCCGCTCCATCCGCTTGAGCGCATCGCGCACCTGCAGCTCGGGCACGACATTGACATAGCGCGACTGCTCGAGACCGATGCGGAACGCGGTCTGCAGCGAATCGTCGAAAGCCTTCTCGCCGGTCAGATTCTTCAGATCGCCAACGACGACCCAATCACGATTCGCGAACGCGATCGCTGGCGTTGGGCGGGTCAGGTAGAAAATCGGGGCTGCAATCAACAGCGCGAGTACACCGAGTTCAAAACCGATGCCGAGCGGGCGGCGCCAGATCGGCGTTTCGCGTGAAGCCTTGCCGGACCACGGCGGCGGTTTCAATGGTGCAATGCCGGTCTCGCCCACTTCGAACACGGGCACCAGATCCGGCACGCCTTTGAAGCGATAGCGCCCATGTGTACGCCAGCAGACGTTGGCTAGTTGTGCTCCAAGTTCGCCCTGCGCGCGGTGTGCGATGTCATACGCGGTGCCCGAGAGCAGGATCTGACCCGGCAACGCGAGCTGCATCAGGCGCGCCGCGACCGGTTTGACCAAGCCTTCGACTTCGGTCGGCTTGGCACCGCGCTTGATGTCGTCGGCCGCGTTGTCCCAAACGACCACATCGCCGACATGGATGCCGAAGCGCGTCGCGAGCTTGGTCGTCTCGCGCCCGTTCATCGCAGCGATGTCGCGCTGATACGCGAGAGCAAACGCGACGGCCTGGATCGGCCGCTCGAACATCAGCAGGAAGCCGTCGGTCTTGTCGATCTCCTTGCCGCCGTGCTGCTGTACCAGCGTACGCGCGAGGCGATCGTGCTTGCGGAACAGTTCGGCAGCACGCTGGTCGCCGAGGCGCTCGACCAAGGCGGTCGAATCGACGAGGTCGCAGAGCACGAGCGTGCGCAGCACGGACGTCGCACTGTGCTCGGTCTTTTCGCTTGTATTCTCTTCAGGCGTATCTGGATCGACGGTCGTCACGGCGAACGGCCTGCCCCTGCGCTTTCCTTTGGCGATTCTGCGCTGGATGGGGCGGGGGCGCTAGCGTGGCGGCGCAAGAAGTGCCCATCGGCGAGGTTTTCTTTTGCACGCCACGCCCATCCATCTACCGGGCTCAGTCGGCCGGCCATACCGCGTGAAGGGGATCGAACTCGACCTCGTTGCGCTCTGCTCCACGAATGCCGAAACCACAAACCGCGAGCGGGCCTTCTTCCAGCGGGTCGAGGCCGAGAGCCTGTTCGATATCGACCTCGTTCACCGCCGCGGTGATAAAAGCCGCGAGCCCCAGCTCGGTTGCCGCCAGATACATCGTCTGCGATAGATGGCCGACATCGAGGATCAGGGCGCGATACGCCTTCGCATGATTTCTGTATTTCCAGAAATTGCGCAAAAAGCGACTCGTCGGCAGCACAAGCACGTGTGCATCGATGAAATACGCCTGCGCCGCGACAAAACGGCGTGCTAGAGCGCGGGTTTCGTCCGTATCCATGGCGCGGATCGGCTCCAGTGCATGATCAACCGGGTGATAGTGGTACAAGCCCGGCGCGACGCCATCGACGCGCTGCACCAGCAGATACGCCTCGGTTGCGTGCAATCCGCCGGCCGAAGGCACTCCCTTCTTCAGCAACTGCACGCCCGGCGCGTAGTCGTTGACGACGCGTGCGCCGAACGCGCGAAACAGCACGGATGAAAACTGCGCCAGCGTCAACGACGTCGAGCGATCGAAGTTGCGACAGGTGACACGGCGATCGAGCAGGGCGTCGAGTGGCGATGGCTCGGTTGCGGGTAATGCCTGACGCGCATCCGCGGGCACCCGCTCGCGCACGGGCGGCGGCGCCGCACCGAGCCGGTCGAGCAGGCTGCCCTCGGAGGTTTCGGCAAACTGTTGTTCGACCGCCTCGGTATCCACGCCACGCCAGCGCGACGCGTAGTGCATCACCGCCGACGCGCAGCGCCAGTTGG
>JBDSNK010000154.1:0-4422 GCA_039915385.1 Dokdonella sp. | reverse complement strand
TCACCCGCTTGAAGGGGAGGGCTGAAGCATGTCATCCCCACCCATCTCTTCCCTTGAAGGGGATGGCTTAACATGATGCGTCGCCTGTTCTGGCGCATCTTCGCGGCGTTCTGGCTCGCGACCGTAGTCGTGCTGTTCGCGTTCGCGTGGATCGCCACCAGCAATTTCGAAACCGAGAAAATCCCCGGGCTCGGCATCACGCGCCTGCAGGCGGCGATGGACGACCTGCTCTCTCGCACCGCACATGAACTGCGCCACGACGGCGAAGAAGCGACCCGGCAATGGCTACGCACGGCGGCCGACTTCGGTCCGGTCGGAGTCTATGTCATCGGCGCAGACGGTCGCGAAATGCTCGGGCGCGTGACGTCCGACGCCGTTCGCGCAGCCGCGCAGGACGTGATCGCGGAAGCGCCGGTCGCCTTCGACACCGTACCAAACAGCAAAGGCAGCGAGCGCCTGCGCGCGCGCGTGATCCGCACCAGGGACGGCCCCGTCTACGCCGCGGTTGCAGCGCGTGAAGGCAGCTTCTTCTCGCGCCTGCTGTCGCGCCGGCCAACCTGGTTCTGGTCGAACATCGGTGTGGCAATGATCGTCAGTGCATTGTTCGCGATGCTGCTCGCCTGGTACGTCGCGGCGCCACTGCAGCGCATACGGTCGAGCACGAGGCGCTTCGCCGAAGGCGATCTCGATGCGCGCGTCGGTCCTCTGCGCTTTGGGCGCAGCGCCGAGATCACCTCGCTCGCGGCCGAGTTCGACGCGATGGCCGAACGCATCAAGGCACTCGTCGAGAGCCATCGCCGCCTGGTGCGCGATGTCTCGCACGAACTGCGCTCGCCACTTGCGCGTCAGCGCGTCGCACTGGAACTCGCGCGCGGCGGCGATGCCGCCCAGGTCACTGCCTCGCTCGATCGCATGGAATGCGAGTCGGATCGTCTCGAGGCGATGCTCGCGCAGGCGTTGGAGCTGTCGCGTCTGGAAACCGCGACCGGCGCAGCGCACGACCACATTGCGCTCGACACCTTGCTCGAAGACGTGATCACGAATGCCGACTACGAAGGTGCGCCGCGCGGACGCAAGGTGGTGCTCGCCGAATGCGAACGTCTGGCCCTGATCGGCTCGCATTCAGCGCTCTACAGTGCGTTCGAGAACGTGATACGCAACGCGCTCGCCTACACCGCGCAGGGCAGCACGGTCAGCGTGCGGCTGAGGCGCGACGGCGGCGATGCGCTGATCAGCGTGCGCGATCGCGGCGCCGGCGTACCGCAAGCCGAACTCGCCCGCATCTTCGAACCGTTCTATCGCACCGACAACGCACGCACGCGCAGCAGTGGCGGCACCGGCCTCGGGCTCGCAATCGCACGCCGCGCGATCGAACGCCACAGCGGCAGCGTCATTGCACGCAATCTGGATGAGGGTGGCCTGGAAGTTGCGATCCGGCTGCCGCTGGGCAGCGCTTGAATGCCCAAAGATCGAGGAAAGACAAGCGGCGGATACGTATCGATATCATCCGCGTCAATGCGTGGGCATCAACTTGGAAGAATGGGCGCTACGCCACGGAAACCCCATCTGTCGTCATCTGCTCACTTCGAATTCATCAATGCCGCATATACATCAGGCTGAATTTTTGATATTTGCATTTTTTCAGCTATAGCCGCACCCCCCGCCGCAACTACTTCGCAAGCCCCCTTCAGGGATGTGCTTGACTTCGTGGAAATATCTTTCATGTCCTGATCGATAACCTTCCGCAACTGCGGCTGGAGCAAAGCGTAGAGACGCTCCTCGGATGCATCAGGGATTGCCGACAGCACGGTTCGGGCCTTCGTAAGTTCCGCTTGGTGCTCTCGCTCGAATGGGGAAACGAATGAGGAAATGTCGACTCCAAGCTCACGGCAGAATCGCGGCCTCTCCCGATCGTTGACCAGATAAAATCCGATGAAGGTACTCGCTGCGGTGGCAATACTGGTCCGGTCGTCGTTCGCGACTTTGATGGCCCTGCTCGCCGCGGCTACGGCTTCCAGCTGCACTGCTTCAGATACCTGCAGATCAGGGTGCTTCTCCACACCCTGTTGCGTTGTCTGCGCGATCGACTGCTCAGCCGCTGCAACAACGCTATGTTCGCGATAGAGCTGCAGCGCGTATTTGACGGCCACAAAACCAACGACAAACGCAATCGCTCCGATTGCTTTGCTTGTTCCGCTGTTCATCCCTGCCTCCCGATTGCGATCAATTCCGCCCCTGATTGGAGCATTCGGCGATGAGACCGATCGCGTGAAAACTCCTCCTGCTCGCCATACGCCTGTTGGTAGGCTCAATCTTACATGTGCGGCTTGTTTTGAGCACGGCGGGCCATTCAAATCCGACGCGTAAACGAACTGAGGAAAGGAATGTGCGCTCAGGCCGCCAAATGGCCGTTTGTGCGACCGCAGACCGACAGCTGGCAGAATGCGCCAATGCCCACGTCCCCCGCCTCCCGTCACGGGTTCTACGCCCGCGCCCGCGGCCTCGCCGAAACACTGGCCTGGCTGCGCCTGTGCGCCGTGTCCGGCCAGGCGATGACGGTCGCGGTGGTTGCGCTCGCATTGCGCATGGCGATACCGGTGCAACCGCTCGCGTTCGGTATCGGCGCGCTGTCGATCTTCGCGGCGTTCGCCTTCTGGCGTCTGCGTCAGCCCTGGCCGGTCAGCCTGATCGAGGCGTTCGGCCATGTCGCCGTCGATATAGGCGTGCTGACCTGGCTGCTGTACTGGTCGGGCGGTGCCACCAACCCCTTCGTTTCACTGCTGGTGATGCCGATCGCACTGGCCGCCGCGGCGCTGCCGTTGCGTCACGTGATTGCGGTCGCGGTGCTTGCTGCAGCAGGCTACCTGTTGTTGATTCCCTGGCACGTACCGCTGCCACCGTTGCATCCGGCCGGCAGCGGCGACTTCAATCTGCATGTTGCGGGCATGGCGATGAACTTCGTGGTGACCGCGGCCGTGCTTGCGTTCTTCATTGCGCGCCTCGCGCGTGCACTGCGCGAGCGCGAGGCGCAGATCCAGCTCGAACGCGAGCGTGCGCTGCGCGACGAAGGCATCCTCGCGATAGCGACACAGGCCGCCGGCACTGCGCATGAACTCAATACTCCCTTGTCGACGATCCGCACCCTGCTCGGCGAGCTGCAGCGCGAGCAGGCCGGCAATCCGGCGCTGACGGCCGATCTAACCCTGCTGGCAGGCCAGGCCGAACGCTGCCGCGATATCCTGCGCGAGCTCGTCGCCGTCGGCACGCGTCAGCTCTCCGGCACGCCGCAGCGGCTCGTGCTGACCGACTTCGTGCGCGAATGTGAGCATCAATTCCGACTGCTGCGGCCGGAAGTCGAGTTGCAGATCACGCTCGATGCGAACACCGACTCACGCACGCTTGACGCACAGCCGGACCTGCGGCATGCATTGATCAACCTGCTCAGCAATGCCGCTGACGCTTCGCTTGCAGCGGCCAGCAGCGCGATCGAGCTGCGCGTCGCAGCCGGCGCCGATCGCGTCGAATTCGGTGTGCGCGATCACGGCAGCGGCATCGGAGCGGGTGCGGGCACTGCCTTCGAGACGAGCAAACGTGACGGCCTCGGCCTCGGCCTTGCACTGGCCCACGCCACCGCGGAACGCCTTGGCGGCGAGCTCAACGCACAGACGGCTGCCGGCGGCGGACTGCTGCAGCGATTGCGCGTACCGCTCGTCGCAGTCGACAATCCATCCCCATGACCATTGAACGTACCCATCGGGTCGTGCTGATCGACGACGACGCCGTGTTCAGCGCCGTTCTCGCGCGCGCTCTGGGCGCACGCGGCTTTGTTGTCGATGTCGCCAACGACGGCGACCGTGCGCTGGCCGTGGTGCGCGAGCACGCACCTGACTTCGCGGTGCTTGACCTCAAGCTTGGCGCCGAGAGCGGACTTGCCCTGATCCCGCAATTGCTCGCCGCACGTGCGCAGCTGCGCATCCTGCTGCTGACCGGCTACGCCTCGATCGCGACCGCCGTCGAAGCGATCAAGCGTGGCGCGCACGATTACCTGGCCAAGCCGGTCGATGCGGATCAGGTCGTGCAAGCCCTGCTCGGCGTCGCCAAGGAAGAATCGGAAGCGACACAGACGCTGCATACGCCAGCACTGAAACGGCTTGAGTGGGAATACATTCAGCGCGTCCTCGCCGAATGCGACAACAATATCTCCGAAGCGGCGCGCCGCCTCGGTCTGCATCGACGCACCCTGCAGCGCAAGTTGTCCAAGCGACCGGTGCGCGAGATCCGCTCGACGCCGTGACGGTTGATCGCAGTCGTCTGCGGCGCCTCGCGGATGGAACAGAGCACGCTGAGTAAAAGTCCTCACGCCATCGGCTTCAGACGCCGCTATCCTGCCGGGATGATCCGCACGTCAAAAAAGCGGCGAAC
>JBDSNK010000138.1:0-7137 GCA_039915385.1 Dokdonella sp. | reverse complement strand
CGAGCTGGCTGAGCGAGAGCGAACCGATGAACGCGGCACCGATCGCGAGGCCGAGGGTATTGCCGATCTTGCTGGACATTCGAGTATCTCCGTTACTTGGGTTTGTGCGGGCAGGGTGCCCGCCGGGGTATTGCCGGTTGCCCGGCGATGTGTCGTCAACTGTTACGCCATGCACAACATTTAGGATGCACCGACGTTGGACATCGATTGCTGCCGCCGCTATCCCCGGCTCGGCTCAAGAAAAGCTCGATCCGTCGAATGCTGCAATGCAATGCGTCGATGCAGGCCTAGAGACCGTGCCGCAAAGTGAAAACTTTCAAGGCGGCGCGCCGTCTTTCGATGGCGTAACCGCCTCCACCAAGCTTGTGCCAACGAACGTTCTATTCGCGTTAAGACAACGCTGAACATGTCCGAACCTCGTCGCGCGCGACCATGCTCAGATACCAAGTCAATTTGCGATCAACCACGCAGCGAGACCGAGGAACAGACCCATGCTGACCACATCGGTTGCGGTGGTCAGGAAGATGCTCGATGCGGTTGCGGGATCCGCGCCGAGGCGCTTCAGCGTCATCGGCACCGCCGCCCCGGCAAAGCCGGATACTGCACAGCTTCCGGCCATCGCGATGAAGGTGATCGCCGCCAGTGTCAGCGCCTGCGGGTGCTGCTGATGGTGTGCAAGCCAGAACATGCCGGCCGCTGCGACGAGGCCGGTGAGCGAGCCGTTGAGAAATCCGAGCCAGGCTTCCTTCCACAGCAGGCCGCGCGCGCGCGACGGATTGAGTTCGCCGAGCGTCATGCCGCGCAAAGTGACAGCGAGCGCCTGACAACCCGTATTGCTGCACTGGCCCGACAACACCGGTATGAACACGGCGAGGAGCACAATACGGTTGACGGTACCCTGGAACAAGCCGACGACACTCGCGGCAACAAACGCTGTCACGAGGTTTACCTGCAGCCACGGATGACGGAAACGCAACGCTCGCTGCCACGGTGTGGTCAGACGTTCCTCGCGCTCCACGCCGACCATGGCGCCGGCTTGCGCGCTGATCTCGAACGCCTGTTCTTCGAACAGCACTGCGCCACGCACGAGGCCCAGCAGGCGACCATCGGCGTCGCAGACCGGGTAGACCGGGTAGTGACGCTTGACCACTTCGCGCATCGCCTCGACCACGTCAGTATCCGGACGCAATGCAAACGGCCGCGCGACCATGATCTCCTCGAGTGGCTGGGTTGGCTGCGCGAACGCAAGCTCACGGAAGGCAACAAGGCCGATCAGGCGCTTGGCGTCGTCCACGACGAAGACATACGTGATCAGCGTGTGCGATACCACCGGACGCAGCGTCGCGATCACGTCGGTGACGCTCGTCTCGGCGGAAAATACGGCGGGCGCCGGCTCCATCAGTCGACCGACGGTGCCTTCGCGCCAGTCTTGGCCGCCCAACCATTGACCGTGTTCGTCCTGGCCCGCGGCGAATGCAATCAGGCGTCGTCGTTCAGGGCCGAAACGATCCAGGACTGCGACCGCGCGGCCGGGTCCCAGTGCGTGCAGCAGGCGGGCAATGGTGGCATCGGGCAGCGGGGAGAGGCGGGCGACGGCGTCGTCAGCGTCCAGGTCGCGCAATTCGTCGGGGGTGACGGTATCGGTCGGCATCGAGAGTTTTCCGGTTGACGTAGCGATGCTAGCCGATGCGTAACCACCCATGTAGCGCCGTGGGCGCGGGCCGACGCTATCGCGGTCCCCGCTGCATCCAATCACAGCAACCGCCATTCATCGCATCTTTACCATCGGCAGGCGAGCATACGGTAGCGAAATTCACAACGGAGAATCGGCGATGAAAAACAAAGTTCTATCAGTTGCCATGACGAGTATCGTGCTGGTCTCGATGGCCGGCTGCGTCGCCGCGCCGCCGCGCGCACGCTACGACGACAACTACTATCAGCGACGCGCACAGTACGACTGCAGCCGTTGTGGCGTGATCGACGACGTCGGTCGTGTGTATGTTCGCGAGAACAGCACTGGCGGCGGTGGAGCGGTGCTTGGCGCGATCATCGGCGGCGTGCTCGGCAGTACCGTGGGTCGCGGCGACGGACGTACCGCGGCGACGGTTGCGGGTGCGGTCGCTGGTGGTTTTGCCGGCAATGCGATCGAGCGCAATGGCAACGATCGTGGTGATCGCGAGGCGTGGCAATTCCATGTGCGCCTCGACAATGGGCGCTGGGCGACCGTCACGCAATTCGACAATGACGATCTGCGTCCCGGTGATCGCGTGATGATTCGTGACAATCGCCTGATGCGTCTGCGTTGACGATCGCCTGACGCACTACGGATAGAAGAACGGCGGAGAGCGCAAGCTCTCCGCCGTTTATGGCCATGGATGGCCTGTATGCCGGAATTGCAGGAGCAAATTTCGGCGGGTCCATGAATGGACGGTACGCGGGCCCCATTTGCGTTCCTGACGCCAGCAGACCGTCTATCGGATCGAATCAGTTGATGCGATAAAAATTGTGTGCGCCGATGGTTGCCAGCGGTGGTCCCTTGATCCAGCTTGGCGAGGCCGAGTCGGCGACGACGAAATGATCGGCATTGGGCACCACGAATTTGCGTTTGCTGTTTGGCAGTGACCACATGTCGATGGTGCGCGTCGCAATCTTCCACGCCTTCTGCCACGACTCCGGACTGTCGAGCACGAAATTTTCTTTCATCGTAGCCATCGCGAATTGCCCTGGAGCGCGCACGACGTCGCAGATCGACGTGCCCCAGTGACCAGCTTCACGACGCCGCATCGCGACCTCGGCAACCGCCATCTGACCCACCTGGGATTCGCTGCGCGCTTCCAGGTAAATCGTCGTCGCAAGGCAGACGTGATCCGCCGCCGGTTGTGGCAATGCGGAAGCCAGCCATAACAAGAACGCCAATTTCATTCACTACACCTCTCGCATTCACGATGGCCAGCATGCAGATCGAGCCATGCATGGATTGCATGAGCTCTCGCGACGCGAAACTGCGTCACCTGTGCCTCACCATCGATGTGTTTGAAAAGTTGCAGGGCGCGCGCGCGACATTTTGCCGCGCTGTACAACGCCCATGTCGGTCGCGTCTGCCACCCCGGCAGTCGTTCCGACGTCTGGATCATCGCGCCGAAATTCCGGCGCGATGTCGATCGCGATTTCTGTCGCGATCGCATGGATTCGTCTGACACACAAAAACGCCCTGACTGAGCAGGGCGTGCGGCGAAGACTACGCGATTGAGGGCAACGTGTCCCTGAACGAGGGATCTGTGTTCAGGTTACGGTAAGGAGGCGTCCGGACTTGGATTTAACAATTCAAGCTGCCTGGAAATATGAAAAGGTATACGTCGACTAAAATGAACAATGTGGATATTGGCTAATAAACTATTTCAGCGCGACTGTTCGCGGCAGTGAGAAGTTCATTCGATCCAGCCTGCGTCAATACTGCGAGCGCCATGCTCGACGCTGCTGAGTCGGTTGCGGCATAGAGAACCCGACCAACCGGCTGGCCTTCGCCGCCGAGCACAGTCGCGCCGAAGGTGGGCGCGTGGCCATGCACGCGCAGACGCAGCAGTTGCCGCTTGTTGCCACCGCGAAAGTGCAGGCGCGCGGCGATTTCCTGGCCGGGGTAGCAACCCTTGTCGAAGCGGATCGCATCAAGGCGTTCAAGGTCGAGCGCTTGCGGTACGAATTCACTTCCGAGCTCCGGAGCGAGCAGAGGCAGACCGGCCGCGATGTCGTCCAGCCGCCAGCGCGCGAGGTCCGCGGTTGCGCCCGGTGCCTCGCCGGTTGGCGCGATCCAGGCCAGGCGCTGCGACGGCCCGGGCAGGACGACGCAGTAGCCGTCCTTGTGCGAGCCCACTTGATTTGCGCCGAGAGGCGATGCGACATCGGTGGTCGCCACGCTGTGCAATGACCAGCCCGCTGGCGTTTCGAGCTTTACTGCAGATCGAAAGACGAAACGCGCAAGCCCGTCGCGCATCGCAGCGGAGCCTCCCAGCGGCAGCCAGGCAATCAACTGCGTGGGGTCGGTACGCATCAACAGGAAGAAATGACGAGCGCGCCCCAGTGGATCCAGCCATGCACTCCATTGCCAGGTGTCATCGGCGAGCGATTTCACGTCACTGGTGAACTGGGCATGGGCGAAACGGCCAGCATCGGCGCCTTTCAGCATGAGCAGATCGGCTGAGCCGAGCGACAAGGTCATGATCACGTTCAATCAAGGGATAGGCGCAAACTCTAGCACCCACCGTGCGCGCAGCCGGTTTCGTGGGGTGCCGTCTGTGCAAAGGTTGTCTGCGCGGGCGACTCGGTTTAACCTTTACGCCGCACTGCATCATGTCCGAGCCCCGGCTTTCCTCGAACGACCAGCGTTCGCCAACCACGGCCACGCCCCAATCGACGCAAAGGCAGAGCGACCGGATGGGTCTGCCGCCCACGCCGAGGAACGTGATAGTCCTGATACGGAAGTCGGGAACAGAAGGGCCGCTGCATCGCCATCGATGCGAAACGCGCATGCGCGGAGCGGATTTCCAACGAACGTCAGCACGAGCCAGCCATGCCAGCCACTGCGCGACCCTTATCACCGCACCTCGATATCTACCGCTGGCAGATCCAGATGGTGACATCGATCCTGCATCGTGCGACGGGTGTCGCCCTCGCATTCGGCACGATCCTGCTGGTCATCGCCTTGCTTGCTCTCGCAACGGGCCCGCAAGCGTACGCCGAGGTGCGCGCCTTCTGCGGCTCGTGGATCGGTACGATCCTGCTGATGGGCTGGACCTGGGCGCTGGCTTACCACCTTCTCAATGGCATCCGGCATCTGCTGCAGGACATCGGCTGGGGCTACCTGCCCAAACAGTTCGTGCGCAACGGTTGGCTGGTCAGCATCGGTAGCCTGTTGCTGGCGGGCCTGGTCTGGACCTGGGTGATCGCCCAGCGAGGTGGCGCATGAGCAAGTCCCAAGGCAAGCTCTTGCGCACGCCACTCAAGAATGCGGTCGGCCTCGGCTCGGCCAAGCATGGCGTGCACCACTTCCTCGTGCAGCGCACGACGGCGGTCGCGCTGGCGCTGCTCGGCATCTGGTTTATCTGGCTTGCCCTGAAGATGGTGAATCTGGATTACACCGGCGCGCATGCGCTCATCGCGCAGCCCTGCAACGCGCTGCTGATGCTCGCGTTCGTGGTCGCGGTGTTCTGGCATGCGCAATTGGGCCTGCAGGTCGTGGTCGAAGACTATGTGACCGCGCGCGGGCTTGCGCTGGTGATGCAGATCGCGATCAAGTTTCTCTGTTTCCTCGGCGCCGCCGCGAGCGTGCTTGCCGTCATCCGCATCACGCTGGGGCACTGACCGAATGGAAAGCTACAAGATCCAGGAACACAAGGTCGATATCGTCGTCGTCGGTGCGGGCGGCGCAGGATTGCGCGCTACCTTCGGACTCGCCGCGACGGGCCTGCAAACCGCCTGCATCACCAAGGTTTTCCCGACGCGCTCGCACACGGTCGCCGCGCAAGGCGGCATTTCCGCTGCGCTTGGCAACATGGGCGAGGACGACTGGCGCTTTCATTTTTACGACACGATCAAGGGTTCCGACTGGCTCGGCGACCAGGATGCGATCGAGTACATGTGCAAGGAAGCGGCCGCCGCGGTCATCGAGCTGGAGCACTACGGTGTGCCGTTCTCGCGTACGGACGAAGGCAAGATCTACCAGCGCCCGTTCGGCGGCATGACCACGCACTACGGCGAGGGTACCGCGCAGCGCACCTGCGCCGCCGCCGACCGCACCGGCCACGCGATCCTGCACACCTTGTATCAGCAGTCGCTCAAGCATGACGCGCGCTTCTTCATTGAATACTTCGCACTCGACCTGATCTTCGACAGCGAAGGCGTCTGCCGCGGCGTGCTCGCACTCGACATGTCCGAAGGCACCCTGCACCTGTTCCGCTCGCACGGTGTCGTGCTCGCGACCGGCGGTTATGGGCGCGCGTACTTCACCGCAACCTCGGCGCACACCTGCACCGGCGACGGTGGCGGTCTTGCGATGCGTGCCGGACTGCCGATGCAGGACATGGAATTCGTGCAGTTCCATCCGACCGGCATCTACGGCTCGGGCTGCCTGATCACCGAAGGTTCGCGCGGCGAAGGCGGCTTCCTCACCAATTCCAAGGGTGAGCGATTCATGGAGCGCTACGCGCCGAATGCGAAGGACCTGGCATCGCGCGACGTCGTTTCGCGCTCGATCGCGACCGAGATCAACGAAGGACGCGGCGTCGGCGAGCACAAGGACTACGTCAATCTCAACTTGATGCATCTGGGCGCCGATGTCCTGCACGAAAAGCTCCCGGGCATTTCGGAGAGCGCGCGCATCTTCGCCAACGTCGACGTGACCAAACAGCCGATTCCGGTCGTGCCGACGGTGCACTACAACATGGGTGGCATCCCGACCACGATCCACGGCGAAGTCGTGCGCAAGTCCGGCAACGATCCGGATTCGGTCGTTCCCGGCCTGTACGCGATCGGCGAGGCGGCGTGCGTATCGGTGCACGGTGCCAATCGTCTTGGTTCCAATTCGCTGCTCGATCTGGTCGTGTTCGGTCGCGCCGTCGCGCAGCATTGCACCGCGACAATCAAGCCGGGCCAGCCGCACAAGGAACTGCCGACATCGATCTGCGACAAGGCCCTGGGCAACTTCGATCGTCTGCGCCACGCGAACGGCTCCACGCCGACCGCGGACATCCGCATGGCGATGCAGCGGACGATGCAGGCCGATGCTGCTGTGTTCCGCACCGAGAAAACCTTGCAGGAAGGCTGCGCCAAGATGGACAAGGTATTCGCCTCGTTCGACGACGTGCGCGTGACCGATCGCTCGCTGGTGTGGAACTCGGACCTGATCGAAACGCTGGAACTGCAGAACCTGCTCTACAACGCGGTCGCGACGATCGGTTCAGCCGAGCAGCGCCACGAAAGTCGCGGCGCGCATTCGCGCGTCGATTTCCCGGATCGCGATGACGTGAACTGGATGAAGCACACGCTCGCAACGGTCGACGAAAAGGGCAAGTGCGCGTTCGACTCGCGGCCGGTGCACATGAATACGCTGACCACGGATGTGGAAGCGGTGCCGCCGAAGAA
>JBDSNK010000118.1:0-3389 GCA_039915385.1 Dokdonella sp. | reverse complement strand
CAAGCTCGAGACCCGGCACCAAGCGGTTTCCAACCTTCAGTGTCGTTCGTGTCGACGAAAAAAGAAACGGCGCCACCAGGGCGCCGTCCCACTGTTGCCTTGTGAATCGCTTACCAGATCTTCACTTGCTTGCTGTCGTCACGCAGCATCGCATCGCCGGCTTTGCACTTGAACGTTTCGGCGAAGGAAGGCATGTTCGAGGGGGCGCCGATCGCGCGGAATTGCGCTGGCGAATGCGGGTCGGAGTTGAGCAGCACTTCCTGCCGCTTGGGCAGCACACTGCCGCGCCAGACGCGTGCGAAATTCAGGAAGAAGCGCTGGTCCGGCGTGTAGCCATCGATCTTCTTCTCCATTTCGCCCGGATTCTTCGTCAGCGCCATCTGCAGCGCGTCGTAAGCGACGTTGATCCCGCCGAGGTCGGCAATGTTCTCGCCCAGCGTCAGCTGACCGTTGATGTGCTTGCCCGGCAGCGGCTCATAGGCGTTGAACTGCGCGACGAGCTTGGCCGTGCGTGCCTCGAATTTCGCGCGATCGTCCTTGGTCCACCAGTCGGTGTTGTTGCCCTGCGCGTCGAACTGACTGCCTTCATCATCGAATCCGTGGGTTGCTTCATGACCAATCACCGCGCCGATACCGCCGTAGTTGATCGCGTCGTCGGCCTTGGCATCGAAGAACGGCGGCTGCAGGATCGCGGCTGGGAAGTTGATCGTGTTGTCGGTCGGGTTGTAGTACGCGTTGACGGTCTGCGGCGTCATGCCCCATTCGAGGCGATCGGTAGGCTTGCCGATCTTGGCGATGTCGTATTCGTAGTCGAACTTGGTTGCGGCAACGATGTTGCCGAAATAGTCGTCAGGCTTGATCGTCACGCCGGACCAATCGCGCCACTTGTCCGGATAGCCGATCTTCGGCAAGAAGGTCGACCACTTCTCGATCGCCTTCTGCTTGGTCGCATCGCTCATCCAGTCGAGCTTCTCGATGCGCGCCTTGAGCGCAGCGCTGACATTGTTGACCAGTTCCACCGCGCGCGCCTTGGATTCCGGCGGGAAGGTCTGTGCGACGTAGAGTTCGCCGAGTGCCATGCCCATCGTATCGTTGACCGAGCTCAGCACGCGCTTCCAGCGTGGCTCCTGCTCCTTCTGACCGTTCAGCGTCTTGTTGTTGAACGCGAAATGCTCGCTCGCGAATGGCCTGGACAGATAGGGCGACGCGGCATCGATCGCATGGAAGCGGAAATAGGTCTGCCACTGCGCGACCGGCACTTCGACGAGCATCTTGTCAATCTCGGCGAAGAACCTGGGTTGCGACAGCGAAAAGCCGGTCTTGATGTCGGCCTTCTGCGCGGCGAAGAATTTCGTCCACGAAAAATTCGGCGACGCCTTGTCTGCATCAGCGAGGGTGACGAAGTGGTACTGGTTTTCCGGTTTTCGCTGCTCGACCGGTGGCAGTGAAGCCTTGGCCAGGCGCGTCTCGAACGCCATCACCTGCACGGCATCCTTCTTCGCTTCATCGGCCTTCGCGCCAGCGAGTTCGAGCACCTTGGTGATGTGCGTCTCGTAAGCGCTGCGCAATTCGGCGAATTCCGCTTTGTCGTAGTACTCCGACGTCGGCAATCCGAGGCCGCCCTGATACGCAAACGCGATCTGCATCTTGGAGTTCTTGTAGTCGGCATTCGCGCCCATCGCGAACAGTCCGTTTTGTCCGCGCGAGAAGCTGTCGCTGATGTAGCCGACGACGTCTGCCGTGGACTTCAGCGAATCGATCTTCGCAAGTTCGGGCCTGAGCGGCGAAAGGCCGGCCTTCTCGACCGCGCCGTCGGCCATGCCGGACCGGTAGAACCAACCGATCTTCTGCTCGATCGAACCGGCCTTCGCCTTGTTCGCATCGCGCGCGGCGGCTTCGACGATGCCACGCTGCGTCTGCATGCTGTGTTCGCGCAGCATGTCGAACGCGCCCCAGCGCGTGCGGTCGGATGGAATCGGATTGGCCGCGATCCACTTCGCGTTGACGAATCCATTGAAGTCGCTGCAGGGATTGATCTTGGCGTCAAGTTCGCTGACATCGAACTCGGGCGCCGTGGTTGCTGCAGCGGCCGTCGTCGACAACGCGACACAAATAGCGAGCGCGAGGGAGCGGGCAATCGGATTGCGCATGTTGAAAATCTCCAGTTCCTGATAGGTATGTGTGAAGAGAGGGTGGGCGTCGATGCATCACCAGATGTCGACGCGGTCTGCTGCCGCGCGCGCCATCGGCTGCGCGCCGACCTTGCATGAGAAAGCGTCAACGAAGGTCGCCAAGTTGCTTATCGGTCCATTGACACGGAATTTTGCGGGTGCATGCTCGTTCGACTGCACTTGCAAGCGCAACGTTTCGGGACGTTGCTGAGTGCGCCAGCTCTGTGCGAACGAAAGGAAGAAGCGCTGCGCCGGTGCAAGCCCTTCTCGCGGCATGTCTGTCTTGCCTTGTTCGGTCAGCTTGAATGCATCCCAGGCGACTTCGATACCACCGAAATCGGCGATGTTCTCGCCAAGCGTCAGCTTGCCGTTGATGTGCAGGTCATCGATGGGGACGTAGGCGTTGAACTGTTCAACCAGCTTGCCGGTTTTTGCATTGAAGCGATCGCGATCCTGCTTGGTCCACCAGTCACGCAGGTTGCCCTGCGCATCGAACTGGCTGCCCTGGTCGTCGAATCCGTGCAGCATCTCGTGCCCGATCACGGCGCCAATGCCGCCGTAGTTCACCGCATCATCCATCTTCGCGTCGAAGTAGGGAGGCAACAGCTGCGCCGCCGGAAATACGATCTCGTTCTGGAACGGGTTGTAGTACGCGTTGACGGTCTGCGGCAGCATGCCCCACTCACTGCGGTCGACCGGCTTGTCGATCTTTGCGAACAAACGCTGTGCTTCGAACGCAGTTGCCGCGCGCACGTTGTCGAAATAGGCTCCGCGCTTTATTGCGAGCCGGGAGTAGTCGCGCCACGTGTCCGGATAGCCGATCTTCGGCACCAGGGTATCGAGCTTCGCGTACGCGGCCTTCTTGGTGTCCTCGCTCATCCAATCGAGCTTTGCCAAGCGTGCGCGCAACGCGACCTCGAGATTTTCGACCAGTTTGCGCGCGCGTTCCCTCGCTTCGGGTGGAAACACACGGGCAACGTAGACCTCGCCGACTGCAAAGCCGAGTGCATCATTGGTCGCGTCGATTGCGCGCTTCCAGCGTGGCTTCAGTTCCTGCGTTCCGCGCAGGGTGCGCCCATGGAAATCGAAATCGGCATCGACGAAATCCTTGGACAGTTCCGGTGCGGCAACATTGACCAAGTGCCAGCGCAGATAAGCCTGCCAATGCGAAACCGGCAGCGAGGCCAGTGCCTTGTCGGCAGCGATGAAGAATTTCGG